>CALMUU010000243.1 GCA_937872965.1 uncultured Actinomycetes bacterium | reverse complement strand
ATACCCACCATGGGAGTTGATCCGATGAGATCAAGGACAGATTCAACTTTCATTGTTTACAACCGTATATTCATTCTGAGACTTCATTGTTTGTCATTCCGAGCCTGCGAGGAATCTCCGCGCAGCGCATCTACTTGTTATCATTGCGCCGGCAAAGCCGGACACATCTCGCGGTCGCTCATCTTTCACTCCCTGTGACCAAACACCCGCTGCGCGGAGATCCTTCGCTGTGCTCTGGATGACTGCAAAATTCGCATCCAGGAACAACCCTAGGGGCAAGGTCATTCTGAGCCGCCAGCGACAGCGGGGAGAATTGTCAGCTCTTTTGCTTCACCGATTTTTGCGTCAAGGCCGCCAACATAACGAATATCATCAGCATCTAAGTAGATGTTGACATATTTATGGAGAGTTTTCGTATCCCCAAAAAGTACGTCGCCAATCCCTGGAAACTGGGCAATAAGGTCATCCAACACCGTTCCTACGGTATCTCCTGTGCATTGAGCAGTCGCCTGACCAGCGGTATTGGATCTCATGACGGCAGGAATTCGTACTTCAATAGACATGAACCCAGCTTAGATCAGATAGTTCGGCTTTTTCGCTCCGCACAGAGTTGCCCTATTCGTAGAATTCGCGAAAAACATCTTTAGTTTTAGGACAGATAGGTCGAAAATATCTCTAATGGAAAATGAGACGAAAGCTACCCAGGATGGGGAATCAGTTTGGGGACCGCGTGTACCCATCAGCATTGACTCTACGGTTGGGTTTATGACATCGGGCGATGCTGTGCGCCCAATAGACGTTCATGGCGACATTTCAATAGCGTTGTCAAGCTATCTTTCAATGGTTTACGAACTGCGGAATATGTCAACAGGGGTCATTCCTCTTCGTGAAGAGGACCTACTTGTCCTAGCTGATGCATTCGAAATGGATGAAACCGATGTTGCAACACGACTTGCACGTTTGATGCATTGTGATGACTTGCAAACGCACCGCTTGATTCAGATGCTAAAAAAAGGCAGAGTTCTCGTTCCTATTTCGATGGTAACCGCAGGGGCTGTTCTGGCAGGATCACTTGTTTTCACAAAACCTCCGCAGCCTGACTTAACAGCTACTCCTACACAATCGCATGCAACAGTAGATGAGACCGATAGCTCAGCCCCACCTGTTGCAACACAAGTCTCGGTTGACATTGGCGAGGCCACGCAAGTGGAACGCGCCATTGTCACCGACGAGGTCGCCAAGGTCGACAACGTCGACAACGGTACTGATTCAGCCGTTGCCTCTGGAAACCTCGAAGCGGCTGTCGACCCGACATCTGTTGTTCCATCGAACACTCCACCTCCCGATCTTGGACCTGGCGAAGTGGCGATTGGCGATGCCATTTCAGTTTCGCGCGACGATCCAGCCCAATAATTTTCAGAACATCTTTTTCAGCGTGTTGGAGCGCCAAAGACTCATCAGGCAATTCTCAACAGACCAAACACTTTCCCTGTTTACCCGTTGGAGCGTTTGAAGCTCACAGGGTGAGTCTTTGGCGCTCCAACACCCTAGATTAGAGGCGCGTACATTCGAGCTCTGTCGCTTCATCATTTTCAATAGAAAAATAGTGAACGTCAATAACTTTTGCCGCGAGTGAGGCAATGGCATAACACCAATTCGAATCGATCGCTTGTTCAATATCTGTAGGGGAAGGATACGCTAGCGAATGCGTATGTGAGTGATAGACCCCAACAATGTCGATTTTGTTATCTTGCGCAAAACGACTCGCTTCAAACATATCCTTGGGGTCAACGCTGTAAATACGTGCTGACTTTTCGCTGTTGTGAGCTGGCCAAAGATGAGTGATCACACCTACGGGCTTACCCTCTCCGTCAAGCGGGCCTAGAAAAAGACCGCATGATTCGAGTGGAAATCCTTCTGAGCAATGCTCTTTCATTTGGGTTTCAAGTTCACTCGGTATAGTCCACATCACAAAAGTCACTATATCAGCGCGCATAACACCACCCAGCAAAGGATAAACTCTTACAACTATGTCATCTCAATCCGATTCCGCTGAACGCCGAGGCGATGGTCCTATTGCGACTAACCGCAAAGCTCGTCGCGACTTTGAGATTATTGAAACCTACCAATGTGGAATCAGCCTTATGGGTCCAGAAGTAAAGTCGCTCCGAGAAAAGCATGTCTCGATCGACGAAGCATTCGCGCGCACTGATGGCGGAGAACTGACTATTTACGGCATGCACATCAATCCCTACAAGTTTTCTCGCGGAGAAATCGATCCTGATCGACCCCGCACCTTACTAGCCCACAAAAAAGAAATCGCTGAAATGGCGAAGGCTACCGAAGAGCGTGGAGTTACCTTGATTCCTTTGCGCCTCGACTTTGTGCGAGGTATGGCGAAACTGACTTTAGGCGTCGGAAAAGGTAAACGCAATTACGACAAACGCCAAGATTTAAAGAAACGTGACGCCGATCGCGACATCCAGCGCGCGTTCAAAGAACGAAATATAAGTTAGTGTTGTTCCTTGGACAACCGCAAAGCGGTTTTACAAGGTGCGGCCCTCCCCCAAATATAACTCAGTTGCAGCAGTTCGTTCAGTTGTCTCGGAGATTACGATCAAGCAGGTGCAACTAAAGAATGTTGACAGCGCGGGCAGCAACAAGAGTGACCGTCACCAACGAGACCACCGATTGGGTTCCCATCAAAGCTTTGGCCTTCCATGTCAGCGGCATGACGTCCGTTGGAGAAAATGCTGTCGCGTTGGTGACTGCTAAATATAAATAGTCGAAGTAGTGAGGTTCCCAACCGGGGCGCACAATGGTTTTTGTTGCTTCGGCTGAATAGTCAATATCCATTTGAGGAAAATAGAAATCTGCATGTTGCCAACCGTTCACAATCCGAGCAAGTGGGCCTCCGCGATCGAATTCCCAATAGAGCAGTGCAAAGGTAACCACGTTTGTAAACCATACAACACCCGCTGCCATCAACAAGTGAAAAGGGCTCAGCTGTGAGTCCTGGATAAGCTTGTCGATAAGAAAACCCGTCGACACTGCATTTCCAAATGAAATCACGAGCGTCAGACTGATAGTTATGTGGCGCAACCATAAATGATGTTGATCAAAAAGCTTTTGCCAAATAATAAAAATCAATCCCAGAATGATTTCAATCGGTGGCAAAAAGAATCGTGAACCTGCCACTAAATGAAGCGGAAGCAGGAGCTGAATCGCCGCAGCAAAAAATAGCATTGACCCTGCTGCAATTCGACCTTGACGATTCACCATATCGAGGTTCTTGAGAACCCATTTTGAGTTCTTCTCAAGTTCATGTTGCATTTGCTTTGTAAAGCGCAGTAGATCGCGTTTCTGGGCTTCGATATCTTGAGTATCTTCAGGCATGAACTAATAGTAGCGACCACTTCCGCGAAATATCGGCCATTTTGAATGAGGACCGAAAAAGGCTTGACGGCCGTTGTACAATATAAGTCTCGGGGGTGCATGGTTTCGACTTTGTACTTGGCCGTAGGAGAAGCGAGCCGACGTTGCAGACTGTCGTTAAAGAGTCTGTACAAAACAATAAATGCAAACGATGAGAGCGAAAGCTCAGTCTACGCACTAGCTGCTTAATTAGTTTTAAGTAGTGCCTGAAGCGGTAGGTACCGTCGCCGCACCAGGTTTAATCAACGGGACTTGCTCCGTAAGGCGTTAGCTACTTACGAGGACACATTTAGTTGACTAGAAACTTTGTCAGAGTCACTGGCGGCAAATGTTTCGAAAACTTACCAGCGACTGCGCTCGGAGAAGGCCTACGAATGGGTCTAAAGGACGGGGGCTTCGATGCCCCCCACCTCCAAGTGTTGATTGATTCGTCAGTCAGCAGTTGGAGGTGGGAACAGATCCCCATTTAATCCGCTTTGGTTTAAATAACTACCGCATCCCGTACTTATGTAAACCAAAGCAATCAGTACTCATGGATCGGCTGAATAAAGTACTCGATACGGTAGTTCATTCAGCCAAAGCAGAAGGATTATCTCGATCGCCCTGCGCTTCGCGAAGGCTGGGGAAGCATCTCAATACGCATATTGCTTTGATCTTTCTCTAATGGACGTTCGGGTACAGATGCATCCATATAGCCAACCCATGTATCAATTTCGGGAACAAATATTTTTGATGGGTCTTTTTTCTTAAACTCGAGAAGACATATAAGTGGACATTTTTCAATTTTGGGATGCACATAGCCATCCTCCCCGAGACGATCTGCAAAACGCGAATTAAATCTGTCGCGAGCCTGTTCTTTTTCTTCACGCGTATACGGAAGTATCGGATTTCCAAAAGGAAACCGCCCTATTCGACTCACCTCAAAACCATTTCCTGCAGCGAGAACAAGAATTCTTTGAAGATACTGCGCAAGAACATCTTCTTCACATCGCTGCGATCGTAACGTCGAAACAAACGGATCGTCGGCTTTAAAGTTATGGCCAAAAAGATAGGAAAGTGAATCTAACATTTCAACTGCGTAGGGATTCATGATGCTCATGAAGAGCTCTCCATTTCGCACCGTCAGTCGTGCGGCCTCTGAAAAGAAACCATCTGGTTCTACCATGTCATGGAATGCTTGAAAAGAAGTGACTGCACGGAAGAAACCGTCCTCACAGGGAATGTTGGGTGAATGTGCATCTATCCATCCACCCAGCGGGCGAGAAGAAATCTGATATGGCTTTGGTGGCGCAGTCCGTCCAGAAATTCCTTTTACCGGAACATTCAGTTGGTGAATATCAAGGCGATGTCGAACGGCAGACATCAGGCCGGACAAATATTGAGGATCGTCTACTAACTTTGCCTCTATGGTTTTACTAATAACGTTGATGTCACAGCCATAGAAGATAGAACGCGGATTAGCATCCGCCAGAATATGCGTCATCATTCCATTGCCCGCTCCAATATCAAGGATTCGACCTTGAGGGATGCGACCTCTTGTAAAAAGTAAATTCAAAGGTGACGTTACTTCGACCCAGGTACCCGTTTTCAACCAACCATCTGCAAACAACGCTTTTTCAATTACTGATGCGAGGTACTCGACTGAGTGGCCTAGCCCCTCGATAAAATCTTTGTCACCCGAATGAAAAACTGCTTCGAGCTGGCCATTGCGTGCCATTATCGACTTGCTTCTCTCTGCGGGACGGCTTTGCGAGATGGCGTTGGCAAGTATTCGATACGCATTGACTCAGCAAAGCTATCCGTTCTTTTCTCGACCGAAGCACCGTCAACAAACGATCGCCAGACATCAGGTTCAGGAACAAAAATCTTCGTTGGGTCTTTTCGAGAGAACTCAAAGTACAACATTTCAGGAGCTTCGTCAGGCAGTAACCCCCTGATGCCCCTTTCGCCAACTCGATCCGGATACAGCGCTTCACACTGCTCCCATGTGGATTTTAATTCACAATGAATTTCCGAATCTTGTGCCGGGGGTGTCGTAAATGGACTGCGCGCTAGTCGAGACATTTCGAAACCTTGAGAAGCAGCTTCGAGGAGTAACCTCTCTAAACATTCTGCAAATATGTTTTCTTGAGAAGTCACTTGTCCAGCTCCACTCATAAGCGACATCATCATTTTGCCTGGACCCAAATGATACGGATTTTTAATGCTCACAAAAAGTTTGCCTCGACGAGGATGCAGGATTCGCTGAGCCTCAGCCAGGAACGAAACTGGATCATCGAGATAATCCAAGACTTTCATGGCGAGTATCGCATTGAAGGATGAACTCGCAACAGGAATATTCGGGCTAGTCGCCTTTACATAGCCATACACAGGATGCGCTTTCTCGTGAGAAACTCTTTTATCTTTCACCCTTCTCTCGATGCCGGTTTTTACTGCAGCTTCACGAATAAGTAAATCACGTCGCTCCGGTTCTTCTCGAAAAAGACGCAAGATGCTTGTGCCCATAAGAGGGGGTGTTGAATCGCATGCAATAAGTCGGGAACTTCGATTCAGATAAGCGTAAAGATGAGTGGTGAAAGTATTGTTCGCACCTATATCCAGCGCGCGGCCAGAAGGTAGTCTTTCTCCGACAAACTGGAGATCAAGGGAAGCATCTCTTTTAACCCAGGGCGTATTTTCAACCCATTCATCTATTTGTTCGCCAATGTCTTGTGCCGTGGGCAACGTTTCACATCCTTGGAATACGATTACTTAAACTGACGAATACAGCTCATGAATTTTAGTGGTTAGATAATTAATTCACAAAAGCAGCGACATCGCCATAAAACCAGCATCTTGGAGGCTGACTACTTCACGATCGCGATATTGAAATTCGCGTTCGGCGCACCATTTCCTGACAAGAAGACAGTAAGCCAGAAGGCCATCAGCATTTCGGGCCCTACGGCATTGTCAATCCCTCCCATGTCAAGGACTGCTTCAGTCGGCCACCCAAAACTTTCGAGCAGCTCCCTCACTACAGTCTTGGCAGAATCGTCATCTCCATTCATAAAGATATTGTGATAGCCCGGGACAAGAGATGGGTTGACCATAACCATGGTATTGACGGTATTGAGCGTTTTCACCACGCGTAGATTAGGAAAAGCATTTTGGATCTTCGCACCAAGAGAATTGTCTGCACTCGCCAAACTACGGGGCTTAGAGTTGACAACTTCGAGTTCGTTTGCAAGATCGATCAAAACCTTTCCATCAAGATTGCCCGGCGAAATACTCGACAAGGCCTCAAGGGATTTCTCGCCATTCGTGCAATTGAAAATCACCTCGACGCCTATGCTCACTTCATCAAATGTGCCTGTTTGGCCACCCGTCTCAGTCGCCCACTGAGCGGCCTTCTCATTCGTGGCAGTACGCGATCCCATAGCTACCTCATGGCCTAGTTCAACCAGCTTCTTACCAATCGTCTGGCCGACAATACCCGTTCCCAATACTGCAATTCGCATCTACTTGTCTCCGTTTTCTTCAGGGAGGGTCACACCTCCGGTTCCCGAGGAACAACCCTAACAATACACAATCCGCTGCGCGGAGATTCTTCGGCAAAGCCTCAGAATGACAGTTGATAATGACAGACTACTCCGAATCTGCAATACAATGGGTTCGTGACAACTACCGTTTCGGACACCAAAGCGCTCATTCTTCGTGCAGCACTTAAACATTTTGCAGATCATGGATATGCGGCGGTGAGCCTGAACGACATTGCTGAAGAAGTAGGAATAAAAAAGCCTTCAATATTGCATCACTTTTCTTCCAAGGAAGCTCTGTATCGAGCAGTTATTCTCGACGAATTTTCTGACTGGGTTTTTCTGATGACCGATGCGATCGGAAATAATCTCACCGGCTGGGACCAAGTTGAAAAACTTTTACGTGCAGCATTTACTTTTTTCGAAAAACATCCGTACTTTGTGCGTATTGCTCGACGAGAAGCGCTCGACCCCGAATCCCTTTTTTCTACCGAACTGGGAACAGCCCTCAAACCACTTGTTGACCAAGGAGCACAATACTTGCAATCCGAAATGGATCTTGGGCGTCTCAAATATTACGAACCACGCCAACTTCTCATCACAGGCTATGGAGCATCGCTTTCGTATTTGTCTGACGCTTCGTTAGTAAGTGCTGTGATCGACGGCGACCCCTTGAGTAAAGAAGCATTGGAAACACGACGTGAACACGTCATTGCAGTATTAAAAGAGGCCATGGCAGTGGACATTTAGGCCGGGACAGGAACCTGCTGCGAAACTCGCTGAGCAAAGCGTAGCGCAGACCACGTCTCCGAAATTGAGCAGATCTTTGTATCGACAAGAGATTGCGCAAGACCTGTTTCTTGAACAACATCAAAACTTAAATCAGTAACAATGCGAGATGTTTTCTTCGGCCACGCAATCCAGAGCGCACCTTTGTCGCGCAGCGAACGCGTCAACGTATTGATACGTCGAGAGAGATCTGAGTTGCGTGTTGCGAAGTACACGACCAAATCAAATCCTCCACGCAAGGATGTTGAGAACTCAAGATGAGGAAATTGGTGAGAAAAAAACTCGAGGACACCAGGTGTGGCACCGATCAAAGCGATACGTTGACCGTCCCGAAATCCCAGCTTGCGCTCAAGCCCGTCAGCAAATGTTTCCCCCACGGTGAAACAATCTGATCGATCTGCATACCAAAAGTCAAATGCACCAAATAACTGACCACGGTGAGTACCTCTTTACAATTCCTTTTTCTAGAACTACGCTTAGCTCTGCTTCGAATAATTCGACTCAGTAATCAACTTTAAAGGAAAATACACAATGTCATTACAAATAGGCGACACCGCCCCAGATTTTACGGCCAGTACAACACAAGGTGATATTTCATTTCATGAATATCTCGGAGACTCATGGGGAGTTCTGTTCTCTCATCCAAAGGATTTCACCCCTGTATGCACCACTGAATTGGGTGCAGTAGCAAATCTCAGCGACGAATTCGCGAAGAGAAATACCAAGGTATTGGCTGTATCTGTTGATTCTCTCGAGTCTCACAAGAGCTGGGTCTCCGATATCGAGGAAGTGGGCAACGTAACCGTTGATTACCCTATCGTCGCAGATGAAGACCGTTCAGTAGCTTCGTTGTACGACATGATTCACCCCAACGCAAGTGACTCGATGACAGTGCGAAGTGTCTTTGTTATCAATCCGGACAAGAAGGTCGCATTGACACTTACCTACCCCGCTCCTGTTGGTCGCAATTTTGACGAAATACTCCGTGTTCTTGACGCCCTCCAATTGGGAGGAAAGTATAAAGTTGCTACACCTGCCAATTGGAAACAAGGCGAAGATGTCATCATTTCGAGTGCTGTAAGTGACGAAGATGCCAAAGACCTCTTCCCCGAAGGATGGGACGCAAAGAAGCCCTACCTTCGATATGTAAAGAACCCAGCGAACTAAAAATACGACATCGGGTTAACAGGCGCTCCGTTGACGCGTACTTCAAAGTGAAGATGAGGGCCTGTTACATTACCTGTGGCACCCACATAACCAATCGTTTGTCCCTGACTTACATTCGAACCTAAGCCGACAGCAAATGAACTTTGGTGAGCATATAAAGTCGAGACTCCTCCACCATGATCAATAATGATGACGTTTCCATACCCACTCATTTGGCTGGCATAAATTACTTTGCCAGCTTTTGCAGCACCGATCGCCGTGCCATAACTCGCATTAAAGTCAACGCCGGCATGCAGTCGTGAATCGCCGTAAATCGGGTGAACCCGAAAACCATATGGGGAGTTAATCGCTGCACCGACTGGACGTCTCATTTTACCTGGAGCCACAACAATATTGCTGTTTTGTTTTTTACGAATCTGTGCTGCGAGCGCATTCGACTCAGCGGTTATCTGTGCAATCTGTTTGTTGTAATCTGCTTTTTTTGACTTCAATGAATCAACTATTGCCTGTTCAGCTACTTCATTGGCTTTCGCCTTTTTTTGAGCCACAGCGTACTGTTCAAGCAGAGGCTCAAGGGAGGCTTCTTCGTCAGCCGCAACTTGTTCTGCCACTTCCGCACGCATGCGCGCATCTTCATGCGTCATTTTTTCTTTCACTGCTTCGCTTGCTTTTACATCAGCCTCAGAAATAACAGCAGTTTGCTTGTCATTGAAATTTTCCATGAACGATGTCTTGCGAATGATGTCTTGACGTTCTTCGGGGCCTGCACTTAACATCGATGGCATTGCATCAGGATCTGAAGATTCTTGATAGAGACGGACAATCGCTTTAGCGCGACGATCATGAGCAGTCTCGGAATCCTTAACTGCTAAATCATAACGCTCTTGTGCAGCAGCGAATTCTGCACGTGCACTTAATGCTTCATCTTGTGCAGATTTTTGTCGCGCTTCAGCATCACGAATTTTTTTATTGATCGAAGCGAGATCTGCTTCCGCTTTCTGGCTCTCTGCCTTAAGCGTTATATACTTCTGAACTTCTACTGCTTCCTGTTTCGAAACGTATTCCAGATCACCTTTAAGTTTGTCGATGCGTGGGTCAGCAGTTGGACGCGAAGAATAATTCGTTACAGCAAATGCATGCGATAAGGGCAGCATTAAAGAAAGACACAATGCGAGTCCCAATATCTTTGCAGGTGTTCTTGCCAATGCGATCGTACCCTTCCCCTGAAGACTATTCTTCGACATGAACCCATGAAAAGTAAAGAACCGGAAGAAAGGACCATTACGCACACGGGCGCACAATGCGAAAAACGAGACTACGTCGTAGGGTCTGACCTTGGAAAGTAAGGAAAAGAGACCCACAAGGGTCACAATCTTTCCAAGGTCGGACCCTCCCCCAGAAATAGGCATCCTGCAGCAGTTCGTTCAGTTGTTCAGAAGATTATGGCCTGGCCTTATTAAACGTCTAGATATCGCTTGAGACCCACATACGAAGATACGAACCCGATTGCAATCCCAAGGAATACGACCATGATCGCAGTGCCCCATAATTGTGTCGCCGAAACAGCAAATCCCTTAAATCCAGTCGAGAATTGTTTATCGAGAACAGCATTCTGAAATATGAACACGCTTACAGATGCAAAAACACCACCTACGAGTCCCTGCACTGCGCCTTCTGCCATAAAAGGAACTTGAACAAACCAGTTGCTCGCACCAACAAGTTTCATAATTTCTATTTCTCGTCGACGAGCGTAAACCGCTAACCGCACGGTATTAAAAACAAGTACACAACTAGCGATCAAGAGCACAGCCGCAAACACCGCAAGAGTCCTATTAATAACGCGGGCACGTTGAATATCATCTTCAAAGTTTGCAAATGTCACTTTGTCCACGCCAGGGGTTGAGCTATATGTATCAATAAGATCCTGTACAAACTTTTTATCAGGCTTTTGCGGAGCAACCAAGAAACTAACCGGAAGATCATCTTTGGTAATCGATTTAATAAGATCTTTTTCGTCTTTGAACGATTTTTTAAAGAAATCAAACGCTTCTTCTTTTGAATAAAACGTGATCTTGGAAACTTTTTCGTCTTTTTTATCTTGCTCTAATTCTTTTCTAACATCATCAATCTGAGCTTGCTGCGCATTGGGAAGCATGAATACTTCAAAACGGACTGCCTTTTCAACAGTAGCAGTACCCTGAGCATTCCAAAAGAACACGAGCGTTGCAACACCCACCAACGAGAGCGTAACGAAAATTGTCAAAATAGCAGCAATAGTCATTGAAATATTTCGACGAAGAGAAATGAAAGTTTCACGGAGAAAGTAAAAAAAGCGAGAAAGCATTATGCCTGTTCCCCTTCTACCTGTTGTGCAGAGCCATATACGCCGCGTTGTTGGTCACGCACAAGGTTTCCATGCTCGAGTTCAATAACTCGTCGACGCATTTCGTTGACGATACGAACGTCATGCGTAGCCATGACAACCGTTGTTCCTGTTTTATTAATGCGATCAAGCAACCGCATAATACCCACTGTTGTTGCCGGGTCAAGGTTTCCCGTTGGCTCATCAGCAAGAAGAATAAGTGGTCGATTCACAAAAGCACGCGCAATGGAGACGCGTTGTTGTTCTCCACCGGAAAGTTCGTTAGGAAAACGATTCTGCTTTTCTGCAAGACCAACAAGTTCAAGAATTTGTGGAACTTGAGCCCGGATGACGTCCCGGGGACGACCAATCACTTCTTGCGCAAAAGCTACATTTTCGTAAACCGTTCGGTTGGGTAACAATTTAAAGTCTTGGAAAATACAGCCAATATTTCTTCGAAGCTGAGGCACTTTCCATTGAGAAAGCCGGCCAATGTCACGTCCCGCAACAAGGACTCGCCCTGTGCTCGCAACTTCTTCACGCAACAAGAGCCGTAAGAAAGACGATTTACCCGAACCTGAAGGTCCCACGAGAAAACAAAACTCGCCTTTTTGAATCTCGATATTGATTTCTCTGAGAGCAACGACATTTTGCCCGTAGTGTTTTGTAACGTTTTCGAAGCGAATCATGGAAAGAACAGGTTACCAAAGTGACGCGTCCATCTGGCAATTATCAGTATTTAGGGTTGTTCCTCCGGGAACCGGAGGTGCGACCCTCCCCCAAAACAACGTAGTAGCAGCAGTTCGTTCAGTTGACTCGCACCTTAGGTCCCGGAGGTGCGACCCTCCCCCAAAACAACGTAGTAGCAGCAGTTCGTTCAGTTGACTCGCATCTAGCTTTTCAGGGTTTCACCCTGGAAAATTACGATTGCGATCTACGCCACTGCAGAAAAGCTGAAAGAAAATTATCAATATCGCCATCGAGAACGTTGACAACATTTCCTGTTTCATAAATTGGCTGTTCATGTCCGTCAATCATTTTTGTTCGTTCATCACGCACTAACTGATAGGGAGCAAGGACATAGCTTCTAATTTGACTCCCCCATCCCACTTCCATTTTGTTACCTGAGATCTTGGCGAGTTCAGCTGCCCGATCAACCCGCTGTTTCTCCGCCAAACGCGCGCTGAGGATCGCCATTGCTTGTGCTCGGTTCTGAAGTTGACTTCGCTCATTCTGACACTGCACAACAATTCCTGTGGGAAGGTGCGTCAATCGTATCGCTGAATCAGTTTTGTTGACATGCTGACCCCCTGCACCTGAAGCACGATAGGTATCGACGCGAAGTTCCGATTCATCTATTTCGGGAAGTTCTTCGACCTCAAGTGCAGGAACAATTTCAAAAGAAGCAAACGATGTATGTCGACGCGATTGTGAATCGAAGGGTGAAATCCGCACAAGCCGGTGCACTCCTTTCTCACCTGTCAATAATCCATATGCATGACGACCCTTAACCGTAAAAGATACAGATGAAATTCCTACTTCTTCGCCCGGAGATAGATCCGTAACAACAAGCGTGAATTCGTTGCGTTCACACCAACGCGAATACATTCGAAATAGCATCTCAGCCCAATCACATGCCTCGGTGCCCCCCGCTCCTGAGTTAATGGAACAGATCGCGTCACGTTCGTCATATTCACCGGTAAAAAGAGAACGCAGTTCAAGCTGGTCAAGTTGTTTTGTAAGCGTTCCCGAAAGTTGATCGATCTCGCTCTCAATCGATTCGTCACCCGCTTCACGCATTAATTCGTATAAGGTCTGCATGTCACTTAGGCTTGCTTGCAGCTGCTCTACCACGTCAACATCGCTCTTAAGCGAGGAAAGTCGGCTAGTTACACCTCGAGCACGATCCTGATCGTCCCACAAGGTGGGATCTGCTGCCTGAGTTTCAAGCTCGGCTACTTCTAATCGTGCATCATCAACTTGTAAATACACGCTTGCTTCTTGAACGCGGCGCGCGAGATCTTTCATCTGTACCGAGAAGTCACGCATGATAACTATCCTTTGCGCGCGTGCAAATACACGCCCATGAATTTATTGACCGTGACAGTGTTTATATTTTTTCCCACTGCCACAAAAACATAGTTCGTTTCGTCCTGGCATTTGTTCGACCTGAACCGGCGTTTGAGTAGCTGGCTCTCCCGAGTTGTGCACAAGTCCTTGGCCCGCAGCAGCAATTGCAGGATCACTCACTCCCTGGAAACTCGCAGAACCTTGAACTGGATTATCGGGTGCAAAATAACTGAGTTTTTCTGGTCGTCGTTGTGAAGGATCTTCACGAACTACTTCGAGTTTCATCACAAACTGAACAAAGTCATTTTCAATCGACTCCATCATGGCCTGGAACATATCAAAACCTTCACGTTGCCATTCAGTCACGGGATCCCTTTGCCCCATGGCTCGCAAATTGATACCTTCACGCAAATAGTCCATTTCGTAAAGATGTTCTCGCCAGTGTTGATCAATAACATCAAGCATGACTCGGCGTTCGATATCACGAAGACGCTCAGACCCAAGATCGAGTTCTTTCTTCGCATAACTATCAAGGGCATCAGCTGACATCATCTCTTGCAGCGTTCCAACTGAGTCACAAGAAGAAATTTTTTCGGTCGATAGCGTAATCGGATAATAATTTGAAGCATCTTTCATTAGCGATTCGATATTCCATGTTTCCGGGTAGTCGCCGTCACAGTAGAGCGAAGTCAAGCGAAGCACAACGTCCTGAATTATACGCAGCGCTTCTTCGTCGAGATTTTCTCCATCGAGAATTTGCTGACGACGACGATAGATAATTTTGCGTTGTTCACTCATAACCTCGTCGTATTTAAGAACATCTTTTCGAATTTCGAAGTTACGACCCTCAACGGTTTGCTGAGCACGCTCAATAGCTTTGCTCACCATCTTGGCTTCGAGAGGGACATCTTCAGGAAATGCTCGACCCATCACCCAGTTCATTGCATTATTCGCAAATAAGCGCATCAGATCATCTTCAAGAGAGAGATAAAAGCGGCTTTCTCCCGGATCTCCTTGACGACCAGCACGTCCGCGCAACTGATTATCGATTCGTCGGGATTCGTGGCGTTCGGTACCCAACACGTAAAGCCCGCCCAGCGACACGACCTCTTTGCCTTCTCGTGCGCAAGCATCAGCAATCTTCGCTTGAAGAGCAGCGAATTCTTCAGGAGCCGACTCGGGCGTCTTACCCTCTGCGGCTAATTCTTGTGCAGCAAGACCTTCTGGGTTTCCTCCCAACAAGATGTCCACACCACGACCTGCCATGTTGGTCGCAACGGTTACAGAGCCAACGCGCCCAGCCTGAGCGATCACAGGACCTTCTTTTGTGTGTTCCTTTGCGTTCAGAACATGATGTTTCACTCCGACTTTGGTCAACATACGAGAGAGACGTTCCGATTTCTCGACCGAAACGGTACCCACAAGTACGGGTTGGCCTTTTCGATGACGTTCAATGAGATCATTAACTACAGCGTTAAATTTGCCTGCTTCGGTCTTATAGATATAGTCCGCATTATCGATTCGTGCTGCTGGGCGATGCGTTGGGATAGCAACGACTTCGAGACCGTAAGTGTGCATGAACTCACCAGCTTCGGTTAAACCGGTACCCGTCATCCCTGAAATCTTCTCGTACTGTTTGAAATAGTTTTGAAGCGTAACCGTTGCGAGCGTTTGATTTTCTTCTTGAATCGCAACGTTCTCTCGCGCTTCAACTGCTTGGTGAATTCCATCACTCCATCGTCGGCCTTCAAGGATGCGGCCAGTAAATTCGTCAACAATCTTTATTTCACCATCTTGAATGATGTAGTCCACACCTTTTTTGTACAGTTCTTTTGCTTTAATTGCAGTGTTGAGCTGATGAACAAAGTTTTGGTGAACATGCTCATAAAGATTCTCGATACCAAGCGCCTGTTGTACGCGTTCGATGCCTTCTTCAGTTGGTGACACCGTAAATTTCGCTTCATCAACTTCATAGTCACGTTCTGGAACGAGACCTTTGACGATGCGAGCAAACTGCTGATAGAGGTCGTTTGATTCGGTTGCGGGACCTGAAATGATAAGGGGAGTACGCGCTTCGTCAATAAGGATGGAGTCAACTTCGTCAACAATGGTAAAAAAATGTCCTCTTTGAGCCTGTTCGTTTTTACGGACCGCCATATTGTCACGCAAATAATCAAAACCGAATTCATTATTTGTTCCATACGTAATGTCGCATGCATATGCCTGCGCTTTGAGATCAGGATCTTCAATGTCAGGAAGAACGATCCCGATTGTGAGACCCAAAAATTCATGAACACGACCCATCCAGAGTGCGTCACGTCGAGCCAAGTAATCATTAACCGTAACGATGTGCACGCCTTTACCTGCAAGGGCATTGAGATACGCTGCAAGTGTCGATACAAGCGTTTTTCCTTCACCGGTCTTCATTTCCGCAACCCAGCCATAGTGAAGAGCTGCCCCACCCATAATCTGGACATCGTAATGACGTTGGCCTAAGACGCGTGTTGCGGCTTCGCGCACTGTCGCAAAAGCTTCTGGGAGAAGGTCATCTAGAGTCTCGCCGGCTTCGAGCCTTTGGCGAAATAATACAGTTTGGCCACGAAGTTGCTCATCAGATTTCTGCTTCATCGAGTCTTCAAAGGACGCGACGTGAGGTACAAGGGCTTGAAGCCGTTTAAGTTTTTTGCCTTCCCCAACACTGAGGACCTTTTTAAGAATTGCCACGGCTTATAACGTTACTAGATATTTAGGGTCGTTCCTGGTGCGAAGCAGCAGGTGCGGCCCTCCCCAAAACAACCCACCAGCACCAGTTCGTTCAGTTGTTCCGTGAGCAACAGTTTACGATGAAGGCGAAATCATCCCGAGATGTCCATCTTTCCGTCGATACATAACGGAAAATCGAGCATCATCGGCGTTCTGAAAAACGAAAAAATCATGTCCCAGGAGATCCATTTGGAGAGCTGCTTCTTCAACAGCCATGGGTTTAACGTCAAGCTCTTTCACCCGAACGATCATTGCCTCTTGATCAGGTTCTTGCTCGGACAGGAGCGCCGCCAAATCCTCATCAGGAATCATTGCATGGGTTCGAGAATCGCGCTTGCGGGGATGAAATCGAGATACTCGACGAGATTTAAGCTTTTGGGCTTGGTGTTCCACTTTGTCGATCGCACCGTCTAAAGCGATAGCGGCGTCAATACCTTCTGCATGCGCTTTAAGAAAGTTCCTCTTACACTGAACAGTAACTTCACAGACGAAACGCTGTTCAGGATTTTTCGAAGCCTGTTCAATAAAGTCCACTTCGACATGATGAGCATCATGAACAAAACGAGTAATTTTGTCTAGCTTTTCAACGGCGAGGTCTTTAATATTTTGCGGTACGTGAGTATGTTTTTCATGAACGGTGATGTCCACTCGTCCCCCCTTAACTTGAATTGTGATGTCATCATAGTACCGCTAGAGAGCACCTGACCAGGCCAAAATACTTTCGGCTATTTCCTCTGGTTTATACATCGAACAGTGACCATGGGCCAGTGCATAACGAACAGAGGAGACGCGATGATGATACAAGACATCGTTATCTGCTTGGTCGAAGAGCTCCGAAACAAAAGCTTCAGCAGCGCTCATGGCAATTTCGACCTGAGGCCACTGACATTGTTCCGTATGTGAGTTTTTGAATTCCATACCAAGCTCTTTTTGTTAGATTCATTTCTAGATACGGAACATTGGAGCTCGCTCTTTACCTCTTTTTTTTCATAGTCGCGCTCCATCGGCTTCTTTGCGGATAGTGCGCCAAACGTAAGCAAAAAGTTTTATTTTTTGTACCGATAAGCATATGTAACACCGATTACTTCTCGTGCGCCAACCTTTTTGAGTGCATCTGCAGCACTCACAAGTGACGTTCGCGTGGTGGCGATATCATCCAACAAAATGATTGTTCTACCTGTCATGCTGCTGGCACACACATAGTGAGGATTGCGCCGCCTTTGCTGGATTCCTGCTCGTGCTTGTGCCTGACTGTGCGTAGCCAGCAAAGCAGCCTCGTGGGGAATCCCTAAATATCGAGCTACCTGTTTGCTGAGAATCTCGGCATGGTCACGACCGCGAGCACGAACATGAGAAACAATCGTGGGCACATAAGTTGCAAGGAACGTCGAATCAATATCACACCAAGAAGAAATTGCTTGGGCTAGTAAATCTTTGTGGTGCGCGTAGTGGATGGGTTCACCACCATATTTCGCACGGCGTAAAAAATCACGTGAATCTTCATAATCGTACATCCATATATGTGCCTGGAGCGCAGAACCTGAAAAGGAACGCACATGAAATTGTCGTATCGATCGAAGGGGGTCACATAAGGTACAAGCCACAATGTAAGGCTAGAACTCGCCTACGACATTTTTAATCTGCTGATGTCATTCTGAGGCTTGCCGAAGAATCTCCGCGCAGCGGTGTACGAGATTTTCCGCTGCGCGGAGATCCCTCGAGATCATTCGGCTAAAGCCTCAGGACTCCCTTCGGTCGGCTCTCTCGGGATGACGCGGGGCTAAACCCCAGAATGACATTGGAGTTTTTTGCAGGGTCCAACCTTGCAACAGGGTTGGACCCTGCAAATTTAGTAACGATAATGGTCAGGTTTGTAGGGGCCATCCGTGTTGAGACCGAGATAACTCGACTGCTCGTCTGTTAATTCAGTCAAGTGCACGCCCAGCTTTTCCAGATGCAGACGAGCGACGTCTTCATCTAACTTTTTCGAAAGAGTATGAACTCCTACTTCATATGAACCAGTAAAGAGTTCAATTTGGGCGAGAACTTGGTTTGAGAAGCTTGTCGACATCACAAAACTTGGGTGCCCTGTGGCACATCCAAGATTTAAGAGTCGACCTTCGGCAAGAAGAATGATGTTTTTGCCATCAGCAAACGTGAATTGATCCACCTGTGGTTTGATATTTGTTCGAACAACAGATTCATCAGAGTAAAGACCTGCCACATCAATTTCATTATCGAAGTGACCAATGTTGCCCACTATGGCATTATTTTTCATCTTCTTCATGTGCTCGAAAGTAATGATATCTTTATTTCCTGTCGCTGTCACAAAAAGGTCGCCCTTTTGCACGACGTCATCGAGACGAACAACTTCATAGCCTTCCATTGCAGCCTGCAGTGCGCAGATTGGATCAATTTCTGTAATCAGTACGCGTGCACCCTGTCCACGAAGAGACTGTGCGCATCCCTTACCCACATCACCATACCCACAGACGACCACAGTTTTACCCGCAAGCATGACATCGGTTGCACGACAGATACCGTCCACCAACGAATGTCTACATCCATAAAGGTTGTCGAACTTGGATTTGGTCACCGAATCGTTCACGTTGATTGCAGGAAATGCCAATGTTCCAACATCAGCCATCTGATAGAGACGATGTACACCTGTTGTTGTTTCTTCACTCACCCCTACGATTGATTTAAGACAACGGGTGTAGAAGGTTTCATCAAGCGATAGCGAACCTTTAATTGTGGCGAGGATATATTTCATCTCTTCGGGATTATTGGAATCATATTGATCCACGTGGCCTTGGGCTTCCGCTTGTGCGCCTCTATGAACAAGAAGTGTGGCATCTCCCCCATCGTCCAGAATCATGGTCGGCCCATCCGTGCCTTCCCATGTCAACGCCTGTTGAGTACACAACCAGTACTCTTCAAGCGATTCGTCTTTCCAAGCAAAAACGGGTACCCCTTGAGGATTCTCGACAGTACCTGAAGGACCCACCGCAATCGCTGCAGCTGCATGATCTTGCGTAGAAAAAATATTGCAACTTGCCCATCGCACATCCGCACCTAGTTCAACCAATGTTTCAATGAGCACAGCAGTTTGAATTGTCATATGGAGTGAACCTGTAATACGAGCACCCTTAAGTGGCTGTTGTTCTCGATATTTTTCGCGCAAAGCCATAAGGCCTGGCATCTCGACTTGGGCGAGCTCAATTTCTTTACGTCCAAACTCAGCAAGCGAAAGATCGGCTACTTTAAATTCTTTTTCTGTAAGTACTGAAGTCACAGCAATTCCTAACTATTCATCGCTCTTGGTGTGGTGTGCTTGCCAGTGATACATTGCGATTCCTGCAGCGACAGATGAATTGAGAGAACGCGTGGAACCTGACATGCTGATCTCGTAGATTTTCTCACACAGCTTCTTTGCTTGAGGGGTCAGCCCGATTCCTTCGTTCCCAAATAACAACATCGTTCGTGCAGGAAGAATTGTGCCTTCGATAGGAACAGATGTTTCACAGTTATCGATCCCCGTAAGACTGAGGTCATGTTCTTGGCAAAAAGCGTAAAGTTCCTCAACACTTTCATGATGATACACATGAACATAACGATATGTCGCCATTGCACCCCGACGGTTCCACTTTTTTTCACCGACTATATGAAAACCGGAAACATTGAAAGCATTCGCACTGCGCGTAATTGTTCCAAGATTCAAATCTTTTTCCCAATTTTCTACGGCGACATGAAGGGGTGCGCGGGTTCGATCCAGATCCTCAACAATTGCTTGTTCGGTCCATGTTTTATATTTGTCCACAACATTGCGCGAATCCCCATCGCGCATGAGCACAGGGTCATATCGCGTATCAGGCTGATCAATCATTGCGAAACCTCGCTTAATATTGCTAGGAAATCAAGCAAGGGCGTTCTTAAGTTCCCAAATAACATCAACAGGACCAGGATCAACATCAGCGCCCAGTGCCATATACACGCTCGCAAGTGAACCAATGTAAGTAAGATCGCACAACTGGGCAAGAGGGGTGTCGCCTTGGGCTCGTACTTCAATAACATCATTGAGCGTTTCACGAATGAGTTCGCGCGTGATATCAAAGCGACGCTGAACCTGCTTGTGTTCATAGTCGTGGCGAAGCTCAACCAAAGTAAATAATTGTCGAGTGACATCCCCATGCTGACCATAACCCACAATCTCGTTGTGGTTAAGTTCAGGATACACATGCCAATACGCAGGCGATTTCGCATTTTCGTTTACATCGCATTTAAAACGATAAGCAGCAGCAGCACCAATTGCCCCGCCGCCATAGATAACGGGAATTGTGGTCGATATTCGCGTAACAAGTTCTGAAGCAATGTGATCCCCCTGCGGGTCAATACATTCATCTCGACGCTTCGTCGCTTGTCGAATAGCAGATTCGCATTGAGTAATTCCTTCAGGAAAGATTCCGAGTTTATCGAGAGCAACAAAAATTGGAGCAATAAGTGCTGCCATGGTAGCTCGAGGCTGCAGACCCTGAGGGGCTTCGTATCGAATACAAGGGGATGATGATTTTTCTACGATTTCTGCAAGTGTTCCGCCTGAGCAGATCGCAATCATCGGAGCGCGCTTTTCTTGTGCAGTAGCGACCGCACTCAAAGTCTCTTCTGTCGTTCCTGAATAGCTTGCTGCAATCACAAGGGTTTGCTCATTGACAAATGCAGGTAGTTCGTAATTCTTCGATACGTAAACAGGAATAGCACACGTCGCGCTCAGAGTGGCCGAAACGATATCGCCGCTGACCCCAGATCCGCCCATGCCCAAGACAATGATCGATGTAATAGCCGATCCGTCAATAGCGGAAACATCAACAAGTTGTGCCTTATCTAATGCTTCTTGAAATTGCTCGGGAAACGAATGGGTCATTCCCAGGAAATTAATTGAATCCATTGTATTTTTCTCTCTCTTTCTTGCGCGTTGGAGGGATTTACCGCGGGTATACCGCGGTAAATCCCTCCAACGCGGGTGGTACAGTCTTTCTCATTACATAGCGTGCACGTCGCGCGGTCCGGTATAACGCACAACAGCATTTATATATTTTTCATGCGTTACATCATCAACATCGGTCGAATCTTCAACGAGCATCACTGGGATACCTTGACGAATTTCAAAACTTTTTTTTAACCGAGGATTGTATAGAACATTTTCCGATGAAATATACGCAAGTGTTTGATGGTCGATAGGACATACAAGCAGATCTAGCAGTGTCACACTTAGCTCTTGCGTCGGACCTTCACCATCGATGTTATCGCTAGTCATGCACTCTCTCCACGAATAACGCTGAGCAGTTCTCGTGTTTTTTCATCACAGAGTTCTTGTGTATCGGCTTCCACATTGAGCCGCACAAGGGGCTCTGTATTACTAGGACGCACATTGCACCACCAAGTGGTGTCTTCTATAGTCAAGCCATCCAGTTCATCCATCTTGTAATCGCTATATGCCTTTTTTACACGATCAATTGCTTGCGCAACATCACTGACTCGTGAGTTCACTTCACCGCTCTGAGAGTATGTTTCAAATTGCTTTCGCAATACAGAAAGTTTCATTCCAGAATTCGCGATTACTTCGAGAACCATCAGTGCAGCAATCAATCCTGAGTCAGCTTTAAAATTATCACGGAAATAGAAGTGACCAGAATGTTCACCTCCAAAGATTGCTCCTGAATCAGCCATTACTTGTTTGATAAAACTATGCCCAACCCGTGTTCGAATTGCTTTACCACCTGAGGCATTAATGGTTTCAGGCACAGCATGGGAACAAATGAGATTATACACAATGGATTCACCTGGGTATTTAACCAGGAGCGCCTGAGCGACGAGAGCAACAGTGATAAAACCGCCAAGTGTTTGTCCGAGATCGTCTACAAGGAAAACGCGATCGGCGTCTCCATCGAAGGCCAATCCAACATCAGCCCCCGTTTCAACAACTCGACGTTGAAGATCCTTCAGGTTTTCTGGCTGAATAGGGTCGGCTGGATGATTGGGAAACGTTCCGTCGAGCTCACCGAAGAGAACATCGAGAGAACAATCGAGAGAATCAAAAATATACGGGACCACAAGCCCACCCATCCCATTTGCAGTATCGGCAACAACGCTTAAACGTGAGATGGAATCTCGATCAATAAACGAAAGGCAATGCTCGCGGAAATCATCTAACAAATTTTTCTCTGTTATTTCTCCCATTTCTTCTGCTCGTTCAATCAATCCGGTTGCTACAGCTGCTTTGATCTGGTTAAGTCCTGTATCTTCGCCGATTGGTGCAGCAGATGCCCGACACAATTTCAATCCGTTGTATTCAGCGGGATTATGCGATGCGGTGATCATGGCTCCAGCCATTTGCATTTGACCACTCGCGAAATAAAGCATGTCCGTCGACGCCAAGCCAATAGAGACAACGTCTGCCCCCGCAAGTGTCGCACCTTCGATAAATGCATGAGCCAACGCAGGTGAAGATGTTCGCATATCATGACCAACGACAATGGAATCGGCATTGAGGTAGCGTACAAAGGCATTCCCGATCAATCGTGCAAGGGATGCATCCCAATCTCCTGGGTAGAGGCCCCGAACGTCATAGGCCTTAAAGACGGCATCGAGGTTTGCTGAAGTAGTTTCTGTCACAAAGATTAAGTCTACTTGGAGAGAAAGTCACGTGCGTGTTGGGGAGGGTCGCACCTTGGAAAAGAAAATAGAGTGGCCTCCTTGTGAGGCCCTTATTTAGTTTTGAGTCACTTTTCCAAGGAACAACCCTGACAGCTGCTTAAAACGTTGTTTTTCTGACACTTTCATGAGGATACATCCAGCAATTCCAGCGAGAAATGCGAGGTTCGCAATCCATTCCACGCCATCGCGCTTGATAGAAATAGTCACTTCTTTCTTTGTGGGAATAACCACCATAGAGTTCGGACTAGCTCGGTAGATTGTCTCAGCTCCCGATGCGGAAAACGTTGGATAGTAAGAAACTTTGATAAGAACAGGTTCCCCTACTTTGTCCACATGAAAACTCACTGAGTCTTGTGTAATTTTAACATTCGATACTTTTACATTCGCTTTTTCTTGTTGTTGAACAGTCGAGAGTGGACGGGCAAGCGCACGAGACGATGTTTCGTGTTTCCATGCATTGGGCCCATCATTAGTGAACACGGGGTATTCTCCGACTGCAACGAACCAGTCATACAACCATTTGTTTCCGCTTTGAGCCCAATCTTTTGGATCAGACTTATCTGTAATGACAACAGGATCATGAGCTAAAGGCTCCACTACATAAGAACCCTCGATGCGATATATATTCCAACCAAAAGGGTCCAGATCGTCACGATCCTTCACCTGCGCAATAAGCGTCAGGTCGCTTTGCGCATTCGCCGCTGCTTTTGCTTCTTCGGTGTTAGCCAAATAATACCTAACTCCCATCATTTTCATATGTGCAACACCTCGAGAGAAATCCGAGATCGTTCCGTAATATGAATCAAAACATGTCGGCTCTTTTTTTGTTCCATCGCGCTTGGTTTCGCACTTTGGCCATCGCATAGGGTTTGATGGTGATTGCGATACTTCAGCAACAGTTAAAAAGTGATACGCAGTTGACCCTGCTGCCTCGTAATATAAACCTTCTTGAGACGCTATGCGATGATCCGTGTAATAGGGTAAGAGGGTGAGCGCCAAAGTGGTTCCATAGGCTCCCTTACTTGTTTCCCATAGTGCACGACCAGCAGGCAATTTTTTCATTTCATCCATCAGGCTCTTGAACTCGATCGATGAGTTATATACCGGTGCTTTTTTTGGCCGTATACCGCAATCTGTGGCCTGAGGTTTTCGCTCGTATCCTTCAAAGTTGTACCTTGCCCAGGAATCTGCGTAGCCTCGTCGATCAGGATAATCGCGCGTATCAACACTCAGACAACTCAGTGCATCTTTAGGAGTGCTGCCTACTCCAACCAAAAGTACAAAGAAAATAATAACTGTTGCAATGGAGATTCCCGTACGCAATATTTTTGCCACAAGTAAAACGTTGCGATTTTTAAGAACATAAGCACTGCGCGAAATCAACACCCCAGGAAGTCGTATCAATTCGCCGTACCCAACAGCAGCAACGAAAAAGATAAAAAGATACCAGAACGGCAAGAAACGAAGATTCCATGCGTGGCCTTCCGGCCAATTCACAAATACCACTCCCATTGTTACTGCTGTGACAATAAGCGGAATAATACTTTTTCGCAAAAAAGTGGCAGAGAGAACAAAACCAATTGCAGCAGGAATGAAGACTGGCCAAAGAAAATAATTGGGCGCAATGTAAAGTTCGTACACTTCATTAACGCCTTGTGTGGCAGGAAGATCAACGAGTTTTTCATATCGCATATTCGAGGTATAACCGAAACGTGTGAGGAGAGGAAGAAGCCAAATGCTCGATAAAAGAAACCCGACGAGAAGCGGGATGGCATCTCTGGCCACGCCAATAGTGTGTATTCTGTCTTTAATAAAGCCATAGACCACGAGCGCCACTATGAGCAGTGTGGCAATCGCTACAAAAAAAAGCGAACTTTCAGTAGTGTGATCAAAGAAGTATCTGCCTATCGAACCAATACACAATGCAAATACGCACACCCAGAGAAGGAGTGCATACCCCAACCAACGGACAATGCCTTTGCGCGCGATGTAGCTTGCACCCCAAAAAACGAGAGTAGCAATGCCCAAAAAAATTGCGACAACTAGGTGGCTCATGACAGTTAATGCAAAGAGAATTGCCACCCAGCAGCGATATTTACCATCTCGCAACATCACGAAGAAAGCAGAAAGGAAGAGAAGTGCAAAAACCAATGCAATCGAAAAAGAAAACTCTCCCGCCATTGAAGAAAGAAGAGGGCCGCCCATAATGTGATGATTAAAGTTTGCATTGTTGTAATCAGCAACTGTTGATGCGGTCGATGTCCCTCGTGGATCACCTGTAAAAAATAAGAAGAGTGTGGCCGCAAATGCCATCAACATAGGAATGGGTTTAGGAACTTTGATACTGCGACCCAGAATGTATGCCGCAAGAGGCAGGGCAACAGAGCCTATGACAGTGACGAGTTTAAATGCAATGTTATAAGGGAGAAAAACATCCAGGATGACAACCATGACTGCGGGAACTGGAAAATAGTATTGTCCGGCAGGAAACCCCGAATAGTTATCCATCGACCATCCAAAAAGACGGCCATTAGGCAGCAAGAAGTCGCGCATAAAAGCAGGCCACCAAACATGCGCACCCATATCACCGCCCGTAGGGGTAGTGTTCGTAAAGATAAGGCTGGGTTGCAATGCAAGCCACACCAGAAGGATGCATCCCGCGACTCCCACAAATGTGGCAAAATTCCTTGTCGCACCAAAAGGATCGTGACGTATTTTTACTGATATTCGGTTTGCTGTGCTTGTTAACTTGTCAGCAAGTTTCGTAACAAAAGAAGGCCACGTAAATAGATTGTCTTTTGCACCACGAATTGCCACGCATACATTGTTGCAGAACATGATCGACTTGAGCAGCCTTTACGGTTTTGACGCTTTTTTCTGGGTTTAGTAAGTGCCTCAACTTCCTATCAAGCCGAAACACTAACCACCAGTAGCGAAAAGCTGCCCGAAGATGCTCAAGTTGCTTTAGCTGAGGATGAAGGGCACCGTGTTAAAGAATGCTTGGCGCGCAGATAAGGACTATGCGACTGTGCCGTAACCATACTTGCACGTCGACTGACGCGCGTTTAGACCTGAAGGTTTTTTGCAAATGTAAGAACGCTCGTGAGATCAATGTCTTGTTCTTCGCTTTCCCACTTTTGGGTTTCACATCGTCCGCAGCGACGGAACGCTACGTCTTTTTCGCCAAGTGACATTGTTATTTCTACGTATGTATCGCTTTTACAGTTGGGGCAGCGCATGAGATTCTCCTTAAGGCTATGAATACTCGATAGACGAATAATCGGCATTTTTAACCAAATACTTGAATGAAGGACTGTTACAGGCATATTCCCTGTTCATTGCGCCTCAAAGGGGCACACAGGCTTAGCGCGTAAGCAGTATAAAGAGGACCGTCGTTAAGTTAAAACCGATATGTAAACATATCGAAGCGTCGAGGCGACCTCGATACATTGCGAGAGCTGACGCCACAAGACCAAAAATAAAGAGTGTGGTCAGTCCTAAAAATGCCTTGGGGTCGCCCAAATGAATGACGGCAAAAAGTGCACCCGTAATCAAAATCGCCATGGTGGGGGCAACCTTCTTAGCCAACCCCCGCATAAACAAACCTCGAAAACATACTTCTTCTGCAACAGGAACAACAAAAGCCACCATCACCATGAGAAGAAAGAATCCCCATCCCTGAGCTGATTTAACACCCGAAACAATTTCTTGCTCAGCGGGGTTATCTTTCAAAAGAGCTAGAGGAATTCCGATAATCAAACCAACAAACTGGAGCGCTGCTCCTCCAGCAACAAAAAATAAACTACTGCGAGTAAACCGAAAACCTATATCGCGAAATGGATTCCCCGTCCCACGAATCCAACTTACAGCTCCAACATAAAGAAAAAGGCACGTACACTGCACCACGAGTGCACCAACGAGGACAAAGGGGTTTTTAACTACGTCCTTTAATGCTTGACTGGTTTCTTCACTGCTCAGAGTTCCGCTGTCTGCTTGAAGAGATGCGATTTTAATGAACCCGGCAACGAGAATGAAAGGAATAGAACTTGTGAGATAAACAACGATTCCGCCTATACCCGCCAAGAGCGAAAACCTCGGCACGCGCTCGGGCGGCGCAACTATATTTTCCACATGGGAAGTTTTGTCGAGTCGCATGCGTTATTCAGATTTGTGCGCATACGTTTGTTTGCAGCTCAGCGACTTATAGGCATCCTTTCCACTACGCATTTGCCTCTAACTCCGAGCCAGACACTCATTACGCCTAACATGGTTACACATATAAAGGCAGTAAAGCGCCCAGTTCTAGAGACAATCTCAGAACGATCAGAGACTACTTATTAAGGTAAATCATGACTGAACCTCAGCCAACACCCAAAGCACCAAGTCCAAAATCTTCAGGTCAGAAGGTTCCCAAGCCACCGACATCGCGCCGACCGACCACCTGGGCATGGATTGCCATGGGCGCAATTGTTTTGGTGTTACTCATGAGCTCGAATCAGTTTCTCGACAAGAAAAAAGAAACCGCAATAAAATATTCGGGAACAGAAACTAGTTTTCTCACGCTCGTAGAAAAAGGCAATGTTAAATCTGCATCGTACGAGCCTGTGACAGGAAATATTCGCGGTACTTTTAAGAAAGAATTTAAGGGAAATATTGATTACAAGACAGACGGACCTCTCGACGACCTTCCGGATCGAGTTCTCAAACTTCTTGAAGAGAACAACGTGAACTTTAGCTATAAGAAAGCAGAATCTAACCTTTTCATCAATCTCATTCCTTACCTTCTTCCGGTTCTCATACTTGTTGGCCTTTTCTTGTTTCTTTCTCGACGGGCACAAGGTCAAATGGGTTCGGTCATGAATATTGGTCGAAGCAAAGCAAAGATCTACTCGACCGAAAACCCTAAAACAACATTTGATGATGTTGCGGGTTATTCTGCCGTCAAGCAAGAAATATCTGAAGTTGTTGACTTCTTAAAAAATCCTGCGAAGTTTCGCGACATTGGAGCGCGCATTCCTCGTGGCGTACTTCTCGTTGGTCCCCCAGGAACCGGCAAGACCTTGATTGCACGTGCAGTAGCAGGAGAAGCCGGCGTTCCCTTCATTTCGGTCACTGGTTCTGATTTCATGGAAATGTTCGTCGGTGTGGGTGCTTCGCGCGTACGCGACCTCTTTGCAACAGCAAAAAAGAGCGCGCCTGCAATTATCTTCGTAGACGAAATCGATTCCATTGGGCGTAAACGTGGTGCAGGAATGGGTGGCGGACATGACGAACGTGAACAAACATTGAATCAAATGCTTTCCGAAATGGACGGCTTCGAGCCAACTGAAGGTATTGTCATGATGGCAGCAACCAACCGACCCGACATTCTCGACACCGCTTTGCTTCGCCCTGGTCGTTTCGATCGACAAATCGTTGTTCCTCTTCCAACCCAGGAAGAACGAGCCCGCATCCTGGAGGTTCACTTTAAAGGGAAGAAAATTGGAGATGATGTCTTAGTTGACACTCTTTCTCGCGCAACACCAGGAATGAGCGGTGCAGAACTTTCCAACCTTGTCAACGAGGCTGCCCTTCACGCTGTACGTCGCGGAGAAACCGACATTCATGCTGCCGATTTCAATTCGGCAATCGATCGTGTGCTTATGGGTCTTCGTCGTCCCAGCATCATGATGAATGAACACGAAAAGAAACTCACTGCTTACCACGAAGGCGGCCACGCTATCCTCGCCTATCTTTGTAAGCATGCAGATCCTGTTCACAAAGTCACTATTCTGCCCACAGGAATGGCGTTGGGAATGACCCAACAACTTCCCCTGGAAGAGCGTCACTCATACAATCGCAATTACCTTGATGATCAGCTGATGGTATTGCTCGGTGGGCGTGGAGCCGAACGTACAGTATTTGAAAATGTTTCCACGGGCGCACACAACGACCTTGTACGCGCAACGGAAATTGCACATTCCATGGTGCGCGAATGGGGAATGTCTGACAAAGTAGGGCCTATGGCCTGGGGAGATTCCAACATGGTGTTTCTCGGTGAGGATATGATGCAATCAAAGACCTACTCTGACGATACGGCCCGAACAATTGATGTAGAAGCTCAGTCCATCCTCATGAAAACAGAAGAGCGTGTCACAAAAATTCTCACCGAGTTCCGTAAGGGACTCGAAGCGGTAGGCGATGCCCTGGTCGAACATGAAGAAATCTCCGGTGAACAAGTTTCTGAGCTTGTCGATGCCGCCATGGGCAGACCCTGTGCGAATACTGTTTCTGCCGCGGATGTGAAATAGCTCAAAGAATCCTGATCCGTTGATCAGTCCATTTGCAGGCGTACGTGGTTCATCGTTCTATCGAACGCTAAACCAATGCGCCGCCTTTGCAAACGAACATGATCAACGTCACAAATGTTAACCTCGATATTTTGCCGGCCAATGCGCCGCTTTTGCAAATGGACCCCAAAAAACGACGGGGTACAAGATTACATTTTTATTTCGCATGATTATTGCAAGCAACACTTCAACACCGCGAGCAGAAACGGATTCTGCCCAGAGATCTGTTAGCTAGTGTGATGAGCGCAACTTTCCACTTCAGCGCCGCGAGCAGAAACGGATTCTGCCCAGAGATCTGTTAGCTAGTGTGATTAGCGCAACTTTCCACTTCAGTGCCGCGAACAGAAGCGACTGCTGCCCAGAGGTCGGTAGCGGTTACTGGGCCCACAAAGGCCTTTTGGGTGACCCCGTTGGCATCACAAACGATAAGCGTAGGTACTGCTTCGATTTGATACTTCGCATGCAGTTTTTTACCGCTCGGATCTTCGTATTCAACATTAACAACATCTACTAATGATGAGCTCAGAACACTAGATTTTTTTGATACATTGAGACATGAGTCACATACGCGGGAGGTAAAAAGGACGACAAGAGTATCGGCTTGGCAGTCTGCAAAATCATTGCGTTCCACTTTGACAGGTGGATCATATCGAGTGGGTGAAGCCTCGCTTACGCGACGCGTCCGGGCGAAGTAAAGCGCGGTAAAGGTTGCAACAATAATTGCACCATAGGCAATCCAGATCATGGCTGAATTTCGATCCCCGATGCATACCGGGTAAACGTTCCGTCAGCTGCACCCAGCGCAATGGGATGAGACGAAACAACATCAATGACAGCATTCTTGTCAATATCGAAACGATCAAGATTAACGGCAACATAGGCACCGGAAGCCAAGGTTACTTTCTGTTTTTCCGAAGTACCGTAGAGCGAAAGTGTGACGGTTGTCGAAACGCGCTGCGGATTATATAAGGAGAGTTCATCTGCAGATGTGACCGGAATAAAAGAACGTTCTGTCAGTCGTGTGCTACTTGGTCCTGAAGAAACTGCTGACTTAGTTCCATGAAGCCAGGAAATATATATATTCGCTGCCGGACGTCTACCTTTCTGAAGTGTTACGGTCTGCAAACGTGTAGATAATTCTGTACCCACATTGTCGAGAACCGCACCCGCACCTGGAGCGATGCTTTGTAATTCTCCTGAAAGAGAACGCTTGTCAAAACCCAAAGCATCGAGCTGAAGAGAATAAGTGTGATTTGACGTGTTGTACGCAACGATACGCGTAGGAGAAACTCCCGCCCAATATGCCGCAGTAGTGTCCGTTGTTTCATCGGTCGCTGCCATCACAGTTTGTCCTTGAATGGAATCAGCACCAGAAAAAGTTACCAGCGCCTCGGCGACAAAAGCTCCACTGCGCGATGATATCTGTGCACTCACAACATTGTACCGGCCGAACTCAGCTTGCAAATCTACATTGACATGTCCACGTGCAGGAATAATGACGCCTCGTATTTCATCGAGTACAACTCGCGGTGGATCTATAGTCGTATCCTGAAGATTCCCTGTAATGTCGACCACGATGGATTCATCAAACGGATTAGCGAGAACTAAAACGGAATTTGAGTTACGAGTTGTTTGGAGATTAGGAAAAACTGCTCGTGAATAAAAACGGGAGATACAAGGAACTAGTTCCGTTCCATCCGTGAGAGTCATGTTTCGAAATACAACAATCGAACTAGCAATACTTTCTACAGTGATTGATGTCGCGGTGGTTCCCTTCACAGCGCTCAGAGGCATTTCAATACTTGATGCCTGTGGTACATTACGAGTCGTTTTACCCACAAGCGCTCCTGCAGCATCATAAGAAGTAATTTCAAGCTCAGCATCTCGGTTACGATCGGGATTGGCAAGCAAAAGCGTGTCAGAGTTTTGACCCGCTGAAAGAGGGCACGTCCAGAACGTCGAAAGGGCGCTTGCAGTTATTGCGTTAATTGGTTTCGTTGTTGGTACAGCGGCCACACGCTTGGTGAATTGTTGCGTGGCGAAAACGCCAGCAATAACAATACATATGCAAACGAGAACGATGACATAGCCCAACTTTGAAGACTGTTGTGCAACATCGTCCAGTATCTTTTTTCGTTCATTCCGAGATTGGCGTCGCTTGTGGTGCTGTTCATCGATCTTGTTCATTTGACAGCCTCTGCTAATGGATCTGTATGTGCCTGTGGAGATATCTCACTCGCCATATGGGTTTCACGATTATCTAAATGTTCATGCTCGAGATCAACAACAGGATGGGACCCCGGCGTCCTATCCCGCTTTTCCTCAATATCCGTATGACTTCGTGACACTGCTCTCGTGAGTAAAAGTGAACGATTAGAGATAAGTTTGTGACGTCTGGGCCAAAGAACACTCAATACAAGACCTAAGAGTGATAGCGCAATGGTTGCCAATGTAAGTGGTTTAATAGGTTGGTCGCGGCGTTCAGAGCTAAGCGCAGATTGTTGGTTGCGCAGTTCGAAGGCTCGGGTTGGAGAAAGACTGTTCACGGAAACATCAAGTGAGCTACCTTCAGTAAAAGAAGCATTCCTATAGACAACAAGCCCATTACGATCTCTCAATCGAATGAGATCGCTCTGGCGATCGAGCGCATTAAGTAATCTCGTGTCTGTAACAAGTTGCGAACTCTCTGGAGAGCGCGAAGTGGGCACCGCTACGCTCTCAATGCTCAGTCGAGCGAGGAGAAACCCTCCATGCGTTGTTTGCTCAGACAATATTGCAGAGTAAATATCACGAATATCCCCATCAAGTGAAGATGCAGGGCCAGTGAAGGAAGACAAGAGAGTAGCCCCCGATTCACTTGTTAACGAAAAGCTTCTATTCCCGGGAACGAGAACGCTGCGACCAGGGAGAACCTCGGCATCTCCTAGGTAGAGCACTCGGGCATTCTGGCTAATTTCTATCTGATTGGACCAACTTCGTTCCGGTAAAGAGAAAGTTCCTACTCTTAACACAGGAATACTCATCACGAGACTCACCACCACAGCGACAATTGAGAACGTGGTAGCAAAATGAAAGATACCAAATGAACGCAACTTCATTTCATCCGTGTAAGAGTGGACGCATATACCAACAGAAACTGCCGCCATCAGTTGGATGACGCTATACAATGCACTCGCCTGAAAAATTGGTTGCGCAAAATAAATAGCTGAATATGCCATAACTCCAAGAATGACAGCTGTCACTGCAAGGATTCGAAGCTCACCGGTACGCTCATTGCGACCGACAACAAGCGCACATGTACAAATTGCAATTGCAACATAGAATGCAATCATGACACTATTCTGCGAGAATAAGTAATCACCGAATACCCGTGGCGTTTCCGACAGACCGACTGTATTACGATCGATTGCGCGGATCGAGTCGACGATTAATCCACAGTTGATAACAAGACCAATCACGCCCGCAAATAAAATAATACGACTTCTCTGCAGAAATTCATGTGTCTTTGAGTCCGTAAGAGCATCTGTTTCAGATTTTTCTCCCATGAAAACAAATGCTGCACCAATGATCAAGCACACAACGATTGCCGCAGGATAAAACGCAATCATTAAGGCTGTAACGACCCCAACCTGGCGCACATTGCGATTGCTGAGTGCACGGAGAAAATAAGGAAGCCCCGCAAGCAAAACAAGCGAACCTAAGTCACCTTGCGAAAATGCATGCATACCAAGCGCAAAAGTTCCGTACGTAATCGCCGCAAAAGCAATAGATCGAGGGCCCATAGCTCGCTCTTTCAGCAATAGTCGGACTCCATATCCCCCGAGGGGAATAAGAGAAAGGACAAAGACGGTTTGCGCTAAACCTTCGTTATTTCCACACAAAAACGTAAGACACAATGCGATGAGACGACCAAATGTTGAAGACAACATTGGTTCACGCGAGACCGGAAGACCACCATGAAGCAAAGCCTCGACTTGTTTAGAAAACGATGGCCAACGAGAGAACTCACCCACACCACTGATCCCATTAATAATCAATGAACGCACCGCAATGAAATACACCGCAATGGCCGCAAGATAAAGAGGCGTTTCACGTGTTCGACGAGAATACCTTTCTGTCGCAAATACGCGGGAAGCATTTGTAAATTTCTTCAGTTGTCGATTTTCTATCAGCGATGTAAAGAATCGACGAATTCGAGCAGAACCACCAATTTGATGAGTTGAAATTACTCTGTCCGAAACTTCACGGGTCTTTTGAATTTTTGCACGCTCGCTGCGTGTATCTCGGAGATGACGAATGTTCCATATCCACCCAGAAAATAAAAGCCATGCACGTCGAGGATCCGCGCGCAACAACCACACTATTCCTTCGATAGAGTGCAGGATAAAAGCAAGTGGCAAAATCCAAGCTAACGAAACTGCAGAGGCATTTTTCAGTACTGCGCGCATTCGATGCCGTGCAACAATTGCTGTCGCCGATGTTCGTGTTTTTCGTTGACGGTCGCTTGTTTTGTGGTGACGAACTACGGCCTCAGGCTGTACGAGAACACGAGCACTCACAAGATGGGCACGCCATGCGAGGTCGATATCTTCTGCACCAGGAAAACAATGGACATCGAATCCACCTAGCGCTCGAAAAAGATCTGCTCGCACAAGCATGGCCGCACTCGAAACAAAGAAAACATCGCGCACACCATCGTGTTGACCTTGATCAACTTCACCAAACTCAATGCCGCTGAAAGGAACTCCAAATCGGTCGATCATCCCCCCTACTTCAAGAAGCTGATCGGGGACAGCTGCATCAATCATCTTGGGGCCAACAATAGAAGCATTGGATCGGAATGCTTCTTCTACCATTTCTGCGATTGCTCCAGATTCGAGGATAACATCGTCATGGCAAATCAATACATACGTTGCCCCTTCAATAGAGTCAACAGCTGTGTTAATTGCTTGGGCAAAATTGATATCTTCTTCACTGCGACGAACAAATGCTGTGGGCATTGCTTGGGCAACTCGTTGCGTCACGTCTGTATTGGAACATACATCCACAACCAAAGTGGTCAAATCGGGATATTCCTGGTTTGCAATTGAGTTCAAACACTGTTCAAGCCAATCTCCAGGATTATGGGTAACAACCACTGCGACAACTGTCGGCCATGCAAATGAGGGACTCTCTTCATCATGTCCGTACTTCTGGGGTTTTGCCTCGGAATCATCGTCCCCATCGGCAGTGCCGGTTTTTTCGATCGTCATAAGGTGAACATTCTACTCCAAACGATCTGCTTGCATCTGCAAGCAGCGTTGTGTAGACTAGAGATATGACTGATATCAAAACAAATCTTCGTGACGGTGCATATGTAGCTTTGGGCGCAGCGGCACTTGGAGTTCAACATCTTTCAAAGAAACGAGATACAGTACGCGCTCACATCGATCAGGTATCTGCTCGCTTTGAGCCTGTCATCCGCGACGTAAGCCCACGCATTAAAGATGCAGGCGATCGAGTTGGTCAATCCCTCGCTCCTCTCACCAATCTACCGGGGCGAATCTCGCCTGTTGCAGAAAATGTTTACGGTACGGTTTCTTCACATTTTATTCCTGCTGCTAACAATGTTGCCGAGCGAGTCTCAACAAACCTCGGGCCAGTTGCATCAAGCGTGGCTCGTCAAGTGAAGGTATGTTCAGAACAAGCAATTACGTCCACTAAAAAAATCGCTGACGAAGCAAAACGTCGAGTTTCATAAAAAATCATTGTCCAATATGAACGTCGTCGTTCTCTGCGGTGGTGTCGGTGCAGCTCGATTTCTCTTAGGAATCAATGTACTTATTGAACGCGGAGACAATCTCAATGTCACCGCTATTGTCAATACGGGTGATGATGATGAATTCTATGGCCAGTATGTCTGTCCTGATATCGATTCGATTTTGTACCATCTAGCCGGTATCAACGATGACGTACGTGGCTGGGGACGAGTTAATGAGACTTTTACTTTCGTTGAAACGCTACGAACGCTTGGAGTAAACGCCTGGTTCAACCTTGGAGATCAAGACCTCGCACTCAATTCATTGCGCACCACCGCCTTACAAAAAGGCACATCTCTGCGCGACGTGACACGCGATTTAGCTAGTCGTTTGGGAATTACAAATATAGATATTGTTCCCATGTGTGAAGAACAAGTCACCACCACGATAACCACAAAAGAAAATCAGACTCTACGAATGCAGGAATATTTTGTACGCGAAAAATGTCAGCCTTCCATTATGGAAATTTCATATGAAGGCGCCCCTTCACTCTGTCATGACGATGCGCGAGCCGCCCTTGAAAATGCTGACAGGATCATTATCGCTCCGTCTAATCCTTACCTCTCTATTTTCCCTCTCTTTGCGATCGATGAAATCGATTCATTCGTAAGGAAAAACAAACAACAGGTGATAGCAATTTCACCGATTATTAGAGGCGATTCCGTGAAAGGGCCACTCGGAAAGATCATGAGGGATCTCAACGTCGACGTGACGCCGACAGGTATCGCAGAAATCTATTCAGATTACATTTCGACATTGATACTTGATATTAGCGATGAGCAATACTGTTCTGAAATCAATGAATTAGGAATAGCCACAGTGAGAGCAAATACTCTGATGGATTCTGTAACGTCGCGAACAAATCTTGCACGTTGCTCTATACAGTCAGGTCGTAGTGCGTGATTTCAATCATTCCTCTTAATGGCATAGGTCTTGTTCACCCGGGTGATGATCTCTCGAAAATGATTACAGGACAACTCGTCCCCCACTTTCCTCTTCTTTCTTCCGATTGTCTGGTTGTTGCATCCAAAGTAGTCGCTAAAGCGCGAGGACGGATTGAGGCTCTTACGCCCGACAATACGAAACAAGATATTATTGAGAGAGAATCGAGAAAAATTATTCGACGACGAGGGCCCCTTGTCATTTCGGAAACACATCAGGGCTTTATCTGCGCGAATGCAGGAGTTGACGAATCCAATACGGAAGAAAACACTGTTGTGATTCTTCCGAAAGACATCGACAGTGCAGCCCAGGGGCTCCGCTACTCGATACAAGCCAAATCCGGCTTTGATATTGCTGTCATCGTGAGTGATACATTTGGTCGACCTTTTCGTATGGGAGAAACCAACGTTGCGTTGGGGTACTCAGGATTAAATTCCTTCGCCGATCTTCGCGGTAAAAAAGATTTCTACGGACATGAGCTAACAGCCACGATGATTGCCGTCGCAGATGAAATTGCGGGTGCTGCTGAACTAGTCATGCATAAAGATTCGGGCACATGTGCAGCACTGATACGAGGGTTGCCTGATTCATATCGTGGAGACGGTCAAGGATCCGATCTTGTGCGCAATCCTCAAGACGATCTTTTTCGCTGA
>CALMUU010000242.1 GCA_937872965.1 uncultured Actinomycetes bacterium | reverse complement strand
TTTCGTTCAGTTTTTAGGCGCGGTATTTAAATCTTTAGCATGGCCTGCTTTCGTTATCTATGATGTTCTTCAATACATTCATGGATAGCAAATCTTCGATCTACGAAGATTACATAGCAGCTCATACAATATCGCAATAGCTAACAGGCCTTCGATGCTCATGAAAACATTTGGCATCGCTTGCTTATAGTTCGTCATAGTACTTGGCATCACGATTCCAGTATTGAGTCACATATCGGGACGCCAACAAGATATTTCAATGTATGAAGACCTTCAAGGCAACGCAGGGCTCCTTCTTATATTTCTCGTTGCAACCTGGACACTTGCAGCATTCGGAGAAGAAAGCATGAGGAACCAATCCATGTCGATTTTGCGTGGATAATTTTCTATGTGAGTAGAACACCACCATCAACAACGATCTGCTCTCCAGTAATGTAACTTGCCATATCGCTTGCAAGAAATAAGGCCACTTTACCTATGTCATCGATCTCGCCCATTCGGCCCATCGGAATCGTTGCTAAGAATGCCTCAGTTGCTGCTTGTTGATCAATGCCTTCGGGGATCTTCTGTGCAGATTGCATCGCTTCGACACCCGGAGTTTGAACTCCTCCTGGAGCAATCGCATTAATCCAGATTTTGTCCGGTGCATACTCAAGTGCAGAGTTTTTTGTGAAGCCCCATACTCCATGCTTCGAAGCGTCATAGTGTGCAAGCCCAACCATTGACGGATGCAAAGCATCGATCGATGTGATGTTAATGATGCGTCCACCATTTCCCTGCTTCTTCATTACACCAGCAGCATGTTTGGTGGCAAAGAAGACGCTTCGGAGATTCACGCGCATAACTTTTTCAAACTGCTCATCAGACATTTGCGAAACGGGCACTGGTGGAAAAATACCGGCATTGTTAACAAGAATATCTACCGACCCAAATTCCTTTTCACACGTATCAATCATCCGCACAATATCGTCTTCAACTGCCACATCAATCATGAGTGCTGTTGCCTTGAATCCCTGCTCGGTCAACTCTTTTGCTGCATTAAGAGCGCCTTGTTCATCGTTGTCAGCAATCAGTACGCTTGCCCCAGCCTGTGCGAGTCGCAAAGCAATCCCATATCCAATACCTTTTGCGCCACCAGTGACGATTGCCGATTTTTGAGAGAGATTAAGAAGTTCGTCAAAATTATTCATGCACTGATTGTACCCAATGTCGACCTGTTCTGAATAAACGCGCGAGTATCAGTAGGATTTCCTCATGAAAGATATCCTTGCAATTGTTGCAGCCATCTTGGCTGTTGTCGGATATGTGCCCTATCTTCGCGACACAATCACAAAAAGCGCAACTCCCCATCCATACACCTGGCTGCTATGGTCCATCGTTTCTGGCATAACTCTCAGCGGACAAATCACAAAAGGCGCTGGAATTGGCGCACTACCTACTGCTGTTGCCGAATTACTGACGATTTCGATTTTCATCTACTCGTTGAGATATGGATTCGCGATGATTCGGAAAAGTGACCACATATTTCTTTTTACTGCATTGCTAGGGTTGATACCCTGGATGATTTTTCGCGACCCAACTATTTCTGTGTGCATCGCAGTCGCAATCGATGTCATCGCATTTACGCCTACGATATTAAAAGCGTGGCGACGTCCAGAATCTGAAACTCCATTGATGTATGCCATGAATGTTATGCGTCATATTTTCTCGCTCGGCGCATTTCGTCAATATAATGTCGCAACTACCTTGCACTCTATTGCGATGATCACCACAAACACAATAATGGTTCTTTTTGTAATCCGTAGATATACAAAGGGTAGCCTATGGGCTAACTCGATCAGCACGCCACAGAAAAATACATAAGCCAAAAATAACGGCGCCAAGCGATAAAAAAATGTCACAAGCGACAAGTGCACCAAATGCAAATCGCTTCAACAATTTACCTCTAATTTCATGTTCATCAACGCGGCCTCACACCGGAATATCGCGATTACGAAATCTCCAGAGACCGAAAACCGTACTCACGACAATAACTAATAGAAAAAACACCAAACTTGAAATCGATATCGATTTCCCCGTTAGTACATCAAATGATGCGAAGTAATGGAAAATTGAAAAATGTTTGAGCCATGAAAAGTTTGAACTAATGATGGCAACAATATTTGCTACATAACTCGCGAATAAAAGTCCACCTACTGCGAAATATACATGCCCTTTCTCTGTGGTTGTTGCCGAAACAAAAAGCGCAAGAGATACCAGTGTAAGTCCAAAAAGAAGGCATATTGCGAAAAGCAACACGATTCTCGATATGTGAACATCAATTCCATGGAGCGCGCACAACGGAATAATGCACATGATCGATACTGCACAAAATAAAGCCATTGCACAAAATTCACCGAGAAGTTTCGATACATAGAGACGAATTCGAGAGACCGGCATTGAAATTTCAAGGCCTAATGTTCGATTGTCAATTGCTCCTGCTATCGATGCACCGGTACGCGAGGCAGCGAAAAGAATTGCAAGTATGGGCCAGATAAAGCTCATGAGTTCTGTAGATAAGAATTTTTCCACAGTGCTATAGCCGCTATGATCGATACCGAATGCTTCCAACATTGCGGGAGGAAAGCTTTTCATGATCTCATTGAGATGTTCGCTTTGCTTCTGAATGGAAGGGAAAAGCGCAACATACAACCATGCACTCAATACGGAAATGATGCAATACACAATGAACGAGGTCCGATTTCGCGTGAACTCGCGCTTCAATAAGCTAATCATTTCTTATCCTCATAGAAATGCATAAATACATCTTCCAAATTGGCATGCTCGATAGAAACATCAGAAACTTCATATTTTGCAACTTCTCGCAAAAACAGATTTATGTCTCCATCAATGCGTAAACGAACGGATCGATCTGAGTGCGACATGATCTTCCCAAATGAGGAAAGATCAGGAAGGTTTTCATTTGCTTTTGAAATTACGGTTACAATATGCACATTCTTCTGTCTCAGAGAATCCATGGTTTCATTTGCAACAATTTTTCCTGAACGGATAATTCCGATGCGATCACAAAGTCGTTCCACTTCTGCGAGATTGTGTGATGAGAAAAAAACACAGCCTCCCTCGCCTTTAAATTCCATCAACATTTCATACATGACCTCTTGAAGAAGTGGATCGAGGCCTTTTGTGGGTTCGTCAAGTATCAGAATATCGGGTCGTGTCATAAGGGCTAAAAGAAAGGCGAGCTTCTGCTTGTTTCCCGTTGAAAGATGCTTAACTTTTTCGGAAGGATCAAAGGACAACCGTGCTATTTCATTATCGATAGATGAACGGATGCTGCGAGCCTCGCGCAAAAATTCAATGTGTTGTTCGCCCGTCCAATTTTGGTTGAGCTGCAAATCTGAAGGTACGTAACCAATATGCTCACGGTACTTGGCATGAGAACGATCTACGGGCAGACCTTTCACTGTAATATTTCCACTATTGGGAAATATATAACCCATGAGACAACGAATTGTTGTGGACTTGCCTGCGCCATTGGGTCCAAGGAACCCAAAGATCTCTCCGGCATCGATTTCTAGTGTCACATCATCAAGCGCAATATTTTTTCCGAATGTCTTGGTGACATGCGAAATTTCAATAATGTTCACATCAATATCGTAATCTAATCGCGAACAACGCGTAGATCTCGTTAGGGGCGTCTACGACTTGGGCAAGCGTTAGATAGGACAAAGTAGCGCAATTATATCAACGACGATCAGAGAAAAATGTTGAATTTCTGTTATTCACCTTCAATACGATTCCCAGCAGGAATGCAGGACATGGTGAACCAATCATCAATGACTCTATTTAATCAATTACCACATAGTATTCGCATTAATCCGCAAACTCTTTAAATTGTGCTATTTATTCCTCTGCATTGATCAATCCCTCCACAGTAAAATTCTCAGATGGGATTTCGCAAACAATCTTTTCAACAGCATGGAAGACTCATTATGTTCTGTGGGCTGCCAGCATCGGGAAAGACCACGACTGCCCGCCAACTTGCCGATCAGTTGGATGCTGTCCGCTTGAATCCCGATGATTGGTTTGCGAACCTGCAGCTCGATGCATGGGACGCAGCCCTCCGTGTTCGGTTGGAACGTCAGTTCTGGCAGCTTGGCAAGGAACTTCTCACTCTCGGACAAACTGTGATCTTGGAATGGGGATTCTGGGCACGGGAAGAGCGCGATGAAAAACTAACCGAAGCTCGTGCACTCGGCGCAGCAGTTGAGCTGCACTATCTCGAAACTTCGCTTGATGAATTATGGTCACGTCTCGATGCGCGTAATCAAGCCGCAATTCACGGCGCAGTGAACATTCAACGATCGCAACTCGAAGAGTTCTTAGGTCGATTCCAAGCACCGAATGCCGCAGAACTC
>CALMUU010000241.1 GCA_937872965.1 uncultured Actinomycetes bacterium | reverse complement strand
TCGTTTTCGATGTGTTGACCGAGTTCACGTACGAGTTTTGCCAAAACAAAAATGTCGACTGGTTTTACCATCGTTGCATCGGCATTGGCACGCTCCGCTAAGAGGCGGTCTGCTTCACGATCTAACAACAGAATAATGGCAACGTCTTTACAGCGCTGTTCTTCTGCTTCCATTCGCGCATCGATGGTGACGGCAACGCCACCCATGTTTCCACTCTGCATATCTGCAATGAGGACATCAGGTTCATAGGTCACCAGTTCATCGCGGACATGCTTGCCTTCGTGGACGCATTTTACTTCAACATCGTGTGCGCTCAACCCACCAACGAGTTGTTCACAAATCCACGGGGCTTCAGCAGCAACAAGAATCTTCATGTAATAAGGTTACTTGTCCCACGATACATTTTCGGAAATTGCTTCAACAATTTCGAAAGGATCATCGAGTTCGTGTTCAGTCAGAATCGTTACAGGAGTATCTATAGCTGAAAGCTGTGTGGCGAATATCGCTAAATCATCAAGGTCATTTGGTTCTGTGAAATCAACACCATTGACAATTACGGAACATTGACGGAACTCTCGCTCACGCATTCCGCGGACTAGCGCAGAGACCTGTTCAAGAGATGCACTTGTTGGATTACAAATTCCTACATAATGCGTGTGAGGAGACGCAAGCAGGGCAACCACTTCACGTGAATGTTCTGCGAAAACTTCTTCAACATCTTTAAGGGTTCTCATAAATTCAACAGCATCTGAAATAAGATCAGTTCCCACGAGTCCACGGAGGGGACGAAATATCGTATTAAGAGCCATGTTCGTTGTGATGCTTGCCATTGTCCCAGCACCTACAAGTGTTTTGTATACGTTGGATTGAGTCATGCGCTCTAAAGCTTCTGGGGCTTCGAGAAAGTCGAACACATGGTGAGATGGAGGAGTGTCGACGACGACCAAATCATATAGCTTCGAAGTCGCAAGTCGATGCATGGCTTCGATCGCCATGAACTCATTCACGATTCCCATCTTGGAGATTGAAGACACGAAAGTGTTGTCTTGACTATCTTTATAGGCGGCCTCGCTCAACGTCTTTTTCAATAAATCCAGGAATTCATGGGTTGAATCCAGTTGAAAAATATGAAAGTTTGCTTTTTCAGCTGATAAATGTTCCATCGATTGTGCATCGACATAACTTTCACGAGACGCAGTGTCGTCAAGGCCCAAAGCCGTTCCTAATCTCCGTGCGGGGTCAATAGTGAGAAGCGCAACTTTTTTCCCGCTACGTGCAGCGCGCAGTGCAATAGCTGCAGCAGTCGTCGTTTTGCCGACACCCCCTGTTCCTAGAACAATGCATGAAGAAACTGTTTCATTAAAAGCAATATTTTCCTCTAACGCTGTAGGAAGTTTCTTGCGAAAAGAAAATCGAGAGAGCAAAGTCTTTTTCTTATTTGACTCACTCGTGATAGGTGCTTGCGCAAAAAGGGGAACAAAAATATCTGCAAAGTTTTTATCGATTCCATACGAATTACCAGTTTTCATTACACGACTTTTGTTAAGAATGACAGCCGCAATCTTCATATGTAATTCATCTTCTAGATTAAAAATAAATTCTCTACACTCACTCAAAGGCATGGCATGATCCAGCGTCACGACTACTACCTGAGATAAATGCGGATTGCGAAGAAATTCTCTGGCGGCATCTCCCTGTTTTCGGATCACTCCACTTCGAGCAACGGCGTTCGCACTTTCGCTGACATTAAATAAAGACCGCGCATGACCCGTCGAAGGAGAGTCCACAATAATGCGATCCCACTTCCCTGATTCTGCCTTGGCTCGAATATCGCCGATGACGAGTAGTTCACGCATTCCCGGCACGATATTGGCCACCATGTCAAGCAAACCCGTTTTTATAAGTCGCGTGATGATGCTGCCCATGCGTTTAGCGGACAAATAATTCACCAATGCACTGCTAGGAGTAATGACGGATACGTCACACCCCAGCTTGGGGGAAGAAAAAATTTCTTCAGTAGTCTCGTCAGCAGGAATACCCAGGAGCTCGTCTGTTTGTGCATCTTTGTATAAAGAGATGAAAAGTACACGCTCACCACGCGAAAAGGCCTCGCGGCTCATTAGAGTAGCAACCGTAGTTTTACCTACACCACCCTTACCCGTAACGAATGTGACTGGCGCACCCATGATGATCTCTCCAAGAGCTTGTGAAGATAACTCGCGTACGCGTGAAGTCGCAGATTCAGAAGTTGAGGTCACGATACCCATGCTAATCAAGTCTGTCTCCTTACGTTTTAGTCACCTACGCTCTTTCCGCAGACTTGCACTCTTATTGTGTATTTCTGGAATTGTGTTGTGCACTCTGTTGCCCAATGCATTTGCAGCGACGCCCGATACGGGATCAACCCTTAATGTTTCAAATGTGCATATCGGTGGGTTTATGGATCCACACAATGAAGCATTAATTTCGCAGACTCTTAAAAGTGCGAATGAAAATAATGTAAGTCTTTATGTTATTCAGTTGGATTCCAACGGGGTAGCCGGTGCAGACATTAATCGCATTGCACGCAAGCTTTCTCAAGCAGATTTTGTTGTTGCAATTTGGGTGGGCCCAACAAGTGCTGTTTATTCGGACGTACTTTCACCATTGCTCGAGGCCGCTGACTTTGTGGGTGCCGCAGATAAATCGTTGGCGAACAAGTCGGATGCCACAATTATCGCACCAAGCCTGCGTGAATTTCTTGCACAACTTGATAACAAAAAAGTTTCGCGTCTTGATTACGTTCTTGATATGGGGTGCTCTAAAAAAGAAGTCACTGCAGAAGATGCTAAAAGCGAGTTATGCAAAGATGTCAAGTTTGCAAAAAACGAAAACTTTCAATTGAATATCGCACCACGATTCGAAAAACTTTCTCCCATTGCTAACTTGGGCCACTCACTTATTAAGCCAGGTTTCGCAATGGGACTCCTTGTTATGGGTCTGTGTTTACTTGCCTTTGAATTTTTTGCAGCATCAGTTGGTGTCGCCGCTATTGCTGGAACCATTGCGAGTTTATGTGGAGTGTATGGTCTTGGATATTTGCCCACTCAATGGTGGGCCGTAGCGCTTTGTGTCTTGGGCGTAGGCGCATTGGTGATCGACGTTCAAGCAGGTGGTGTGGGTTTATATACGGCCGTGGGTTCAGTATCTATTTTTGCAGGAACATTTTTTGCGACAGATCGTTCAGGTCCGTATGGTGTGACCATTGTTGGGGCAATCATTATCACGATCATGGCTTTGTTGTTTGCGGTGGGTGCAATCCCTAGTTTGATTCGTACTCGTTTTGGAACACCGACCATTGGCCGCGAAGATTTTATTGGTGACGAAGGTATTGCAGACGGAGATATCGACCCCGAAGGTTCGGTCAAACTGCGTGGGGGCTCATGGAAAGCACGCACGAATCATGCGACCCCTATTAAAGACGGCGAAAAGTGCAGAATCATCAAAATCGAAGGAATCATTCTTGAAGTAGAACCCCTGGTGGGAGCCGCAATTGACCACCGTGAAAAGCGTCGTTCTTAGCTGCTGCTAAACGATGCGATGAAGCTGCGATTTTGATAGTCAAACCATAGCGTTGTGGATACTTTTTACCTATATAGATAAAAAATATCCATAACACTGCGTGGTAACAGTTTTTATAATGGGCACACGCGTTCTTGGCATACATGCGTAGTGTTGGGAATGGTTGCCTGCTCATTCGTCACAGTGAATCCCGCTTTCTTGTAAAAACGTTGTGCGGAATTATTTTCCAGCGTTACCCACAGTTTGAGTTGCACAGCCCCCTGGGCTTTGGTCCATTGTTTTACTGCATCAATTAATTGAGCGCCTACACCAGTTCTACGAAAATCTTTGTGCGTCCACATTGAGTAAATGAGATATTCATCCGGCATAGTGTATTTACCTTGCGCACAAGCGACCATTCCAACGGGTTTTCTATTTTCAAATGCTAGAAACCAGGTTGAGGTTGTTAATCGCTCGCGCCACTCTTTTTGCGCGAAGGCGTTCTCTTTTTCAAACGACGAGGTAAAAGCATAGGGCGCATCGGCCAAGGCCTCCAGGCGCACGTCCCGCAACAGTTCCCAGTCCGAGGAATCAATAATTCGAATTTTAGCCATGAATCATTGTTTCACATTCATAGGGAGTCATCCTGAGTTTATGAAGGATCTCAACTTCCAACCACTTCAGCGGAGATCCTTCGCTGGGCTCAGGATTGTAGATGTCACGTTTTTCGGTGACAGAATTCGGGTTTTGTGGCGGAATATGCCCAAGGATCACTGTATCGTGTTGATAGTGTTGGAGCGTCAAAGACTTATGTGGTGAGTCTTAATTGACTAAACGGTGGTGGTGGTTATGCAATGATCGAGTGTCTTGTCGATTGAGACTCACATAGTGAGCGTTTGGCACTCCAACACTATGAAAACCGACACCGAATAACGTGACATCTACAAGGATGACGGAAAGAGGAAGTTATTTATCAATATTGGCAATGAGCTCTGCCATGTGGGCCGTACACGTTGCGAGCTCAACTGGCGGGCAGATGTCAGTCACAATTTTGTGTGCTAGTTCGCGAAGTGCAACAGCGGCTGGTGAATCACGCACAACTTTGCTTTCGCTAATGACAATGGGGATACCTTCACTATTGGCCCCAGTGATTTCTGGTTCGATCGGGATCTGTCCAATCAATTGTGTTGCCAAGCGTTTTGCCAAGCGAGCTCCGCCACCTTCACCAAAGATGGCATGCTGTGTTCCGTCGGGAGCAGAAAAATAACTCATGTTTTCGACGACACCAATGATGGGCATGAAACTTCGTTGTGCCATATCGCCGACGCGCGCAGCAACTTTTTGTGCTCCGCGCGCGGGAGTGGTGACCACCAACATTTCACTCTGAGGAACAAGACGAGCCAATGCCATTTGAATGTCGCCCGTGCCCGGAGGCATGTCGACCAATAAATAATCGAGGTCTCCCCAGGCAACATCGGTAAGAAACTGCTCGACAGCCTTGGCCAAAATGAGACCTCGCCACATCAAGGCACTCTGATCATCATCGACAAGAAATCCCATGGAAACCACTTTGAGTTTTCCTTTACCGACATTTTTTTCGTGCGGAGTGATTTTTCCGTCTTCTCCGCCCAGTCGACCATTTACTCCCAGCATTGTTGGCTGCGAAAATCCCCAAATGTCAGCATCTAAAACACCGACAGAAAATCCTTCATTAGCAATGGCTGCTGCAAGGTTAGCTGTGAGTGAAGACTTTCCAACACCACCTTTTCCGCTGGCCACGGCAATTACGCGAGTGGTCGGGTCAACGGCAATGGGTGTTGCATTGTCACGCGCATTTTTCCGTGCCGTGTCCATAAGAGTTCGCTTTTCTTCAGCGGTAAGTTCCCCAAAAGTCACGACCACATCATCGATACCTTCCAATGTGGCAACTTTACGGGCCACATCAGATTTGATTTGATGACGCAGAGGACATCCCGCTGTCGTGAGCGCAACAGTGACATGCGCAGTATTTCCATCGCGTGACGCTGCTTTGACCATTCCCAGATCAACGATATTGTCTTTGAGTTCTGGGTCAATCACACCACGAAGAACAGAGATAATCATCTCATCCATATGTCCTCCTTATATGTGGTCCGTGGTTGTACTTATTGTAGTGGTCTCTTTTATGCACTCTCGATGAGAAAAAGACCGTGATCACGAGAATAACGGCGTCATGGAAATATTCTTAGCCCCACATGGGTTTTAGTTCATGATATTTAACGTCGATATAGCTATTTAAACGTAAAATGTCGTATCAATATTTCAATTACGGTTTCTTTCCTCTACAATGGAGGGAAGACATTTGGAGGTCCCCGTGACAACAACAGCACCATCGCAAACAAAAGACGCATCTGAAACAGAAACACCTCAGGCCCATGCCGCTGGTGTGATGATCGTCACTGACGCTGCAGCAAGCAAAGTCGCTGAACTGATTGCTCAAGAAGACGAAGCAGGGATGTTCTTGCGTGTCGCTGTACGTCCTGGTGGATGTTCGGGGTTGAGCTACGAAATGTTTTTCGATTCCGAAAAAGCCGATGACGACATCGTCAATGCACAAGCCGGAATAGAAGTCGCTGTCGATCCAGCGAGTGCACCGTATCTTGCAGGCGCAACGCTTGACTACAAAGATGGCCTTCAGGGCGCTGGCTTTGCGATTAATAACCCCAATGTATCAAAGTCCTGTGGTTGCGGTAACTCGTTTAGCTAACCTTTAAGACCGATCTTGTCAATCGAATGAAGGTCACCGCAGGTATTTTCACCGAGTGGATGTTCGATACGTATGCTCCCTAAGACCACAATCTCAGCTTTTTTATCTGAGCTGCATTGTTGAGTCACAATATTATCCACCGAAATACTATTGCCCGATCCCATGATCCCAGCGGTTACTCCCAGCGTAAATGTTGCAATTAACAGAGATTTCATTCCTTTTTCTCCTATCGTGCGTCCCGTTACAAATAAGATCGACCACAGATATGCTCAATTGAGGGGTATTTCCGCATTGCGGCATTTAGCAGGATGGGTTATACTGGTACGTCTACCCCCAAAAAAATCAAGGAGTTTTTATGAACGTTCGTCTTCTGACAAGGAAAATGACACTAGGGCTGACTGCAACATTTTTAACTGCAGCAGTATTGATTCCAAGTATGGGATTTTCTTTAAGTGCTGGGACAGAAGCCGCCGGACCAGGCACAGGTAATGTGAGTTTGGTCGTACCCTTTTTTGATCAACCCGGGCGTTCTGCGAATACGCAGTTTCTTGTACCAGGATCTACGTCATCCCAATGTGTTGGGTATACCACCTACCGAAGAGACGCCAACATACAAGAATCTGTTCTTTCTTTTTTTGCAGGCGAATCTGGTGCTGTAAATGCACGAAGGCGCATGGGTGAGTGTTATTCGATTTCGATGTCAGTCCAATACGATGACGGTCTAGGATTTACTCCTTGGAGAACCCACTACGCAGCGACAAATACGCGACCTATTACTCTGACCAAGCCACGAACTGTAGTCATCAAGCAAATTCTTTATCGACTTTGTATTAAGCACACAACATCTCAAGAAGTGGTGTGTACCAAAGTACTGCGCAAAAAGAATAACGGATAGTTCGTAGTTCTCTTTCAACCGATTCTTAAGCGGCACTGATATTCATTTATCAGTGCCGCTTTCCTTTTCAAGGACAGTAAAGGTTTTACTCTATCTGGCCGCTTGATCTACCGAGAGTCACTAAAATCAGATTTATTGAATTTTCTTCGTGCATATTCATAAATCACTGAGTGAAATGAATATAGAATAGTAAGGGCACCTCGTTTTCGGTCAGGCACATTTGCGGATGTGAAGCAGAGAAAGATATGCTCCCGGTAGCCAATCAAATTGAGCTTAAAGGAGCACAATGTCATCATCAGATTCCACAGTTAATAAAGTCGGCAACCCTTTTACCGAAGCAAAAACTCCCGCAGAGTTAATTACTTTGATATCGAAGCACGATATTGAATTTGTTAATTTGCGGTTCTGTGACTTGACCGGCGCAATGTTGAACTTCACAATCGCAGCACGCGATTTTGACGAGGATGCATTTACTCTTGGGCTTCCTTTTGATGGCAGCTCGGTTCGCGGATTCCAGCAAATTAACGAGAGCGACTTGGCAATTTTGCCGGATCCGACCTCCGCGACGATCGATCCTTTCCGCGATCGTCCCACAGTTGTGATTCTTGCTTCGGTCCATCAACCGATCACCATGTTGGAATACACAAAAGATACACGTACCATTGCTCGCAAAGCAGAAGAACATCTTCGTGCAAGTGGAGTTGCGGATACCGCTTATTTTGGTCCTGAAGCCGAGTTCTTCATTTTTGACTCCGTTCGATTCGGTCAAGACATGAATAGTTCGTATCACGAGATTGATTCAGTGGCGGGTTCATGGAACTCTGATCGTGATGTTGAATCCGATGGTGGACCCAACCAGGGATACAAACTTCCCGTCAAGGGTGGCTACTTTGTTCTTCCTCCCGGAGATAAGTTCCAAGATCTTCGTGGAGAAATGTTCGTGGCGCTCGAAGAAATGGGCATCCAATGTGAAGTGCAACACCACGAAGTCGGAACGGCTGGTCAAGGTGAAATCGACATGAAGTTTGATTCGCTTGTCAATATGGCAGACAAAGTACAAATGTATAAGTACGTTGTCAAGAACGTTGCTTTCGATGCTGGCTACACCGCTACTTTCATGCCTAAGCCTCTTTTTGGCGATAACGGTTCAGGGATGCATGTCCATCAGTCTCTGTGGAAAGACGGAACGAACTTGTTCTATGATCCGAACGGCGAAGGCCACTTATCTCAATTGGCTCTGCATTATATTGCCGGTATTATCGAACACGGTAAAGCATTGTGCGCGTTTACGAACCCCACAACAAACTCGTACCGTCGGTTGACTCCCGGCTTTGAAGCTCCGAACATGCTTGTGTATTCACAACGTAACCGTTCGGCGGCGATACGCATTCCTCTTGTGCGCGCAACCGCTGTTGCAACCCGTGTGGAATTCCGAACACCAGACCCCATGGCCAACCCATACTTGGCGTTCCCTGCACTGATGATGGCCGGGCTTGATGGAATCAAGCGCGGGCTCATGCCACCAGAACCAGCGAATTTCGACTTGTTCGAAGCAAGTGAAGAGCAGCTCAAAGACATTAAGGTGGCTCCTGATTCGTTGGGTGCAGCGCTTGATGCATTGCGTGAAGATCACGAGTTCCTTCTCGAAGGCGACGTATTCACCGCAGATGTCATTGAAGAGTGGATAGCGCAAAAGACTGAAGATGTCGACGCTGTTCGCTTGCGTCCACATCCTTATGAATTCGCCCTTTATTACGACGCATAACTAACGAAGGTCTGTCCTCTCGTTCCGCGAGGACAGACCTTATGCATTCTTGCTTTGTTGATCATGCCTAGCGTAGAATATTTCTTCGCAAGGAGGATCAATGCGTGCAACTGATGGAATGGCGCAATGATATTTCGTGATCCTGTTCGCGAACATGGATTTACCTATTGGCAATACTCTGAACGGGTAGCGCAGCGCTATTTAGAGACTCTTTCGGAATTAGCAAATTTTGAAAGTTCCCACAAAGCTGCAAAACCTGAAAAGATTCTCGACGATCTGATGAAATTGCATGAACATATCCTGTTTGTTGTCTCCTATTTAATCGAAAATGGGTATGAAATCGATGGCACAACATATTGGGATGATTATGTTATTGATCAGACATATCTTCTCACTGGCGAAGGGGAAAATTTTTATGAACGCCTCCGATTCTTTGATGCTCATGAAAAAGCACTTGCTCTAACTAATGCCTACTGCACTTCCGTTGCACAAGCATCGTCATATGTTTATATGGCTAATCGGGAGCTTTTCACGCTTGCTACAGAGACTTCGAATATGTTAGCGACGTATGTAGAAACACCCGCAGAGCGCATCGGCATTCATGCTCGATATTTAAATCCGCTTGTTGCGATGAACAAATCTGCAAATATTCCTACACGCAGCTTTGACTATGACTATTTAGCATCTTTTGCTTTTGTTGTAATGAATGCAATGTTGCGTGGTGAGAAATTACAACACATAGAGTTGACTCTTGCACAATCATCGGGAGTCCCGCTAAGGCCGTTGCTCATTTCTCTGTTTGAGAATTTATCACTGGTTGCCGAACGTGTCGATGAAGCCATGGCAGACATTATTGGTGGAAATTATGACGACCTGGCACCATTCTTTTCGCGCGTATCGAGTTGGGAAGAAGAGATTCACTGCAATCTTGTCCGAACATGTAACACGCGCGGCGCTTTGGCAAATGGTAATTATTCCCTGTCGTACGATGTATTTAAGGATTCATCACATTCAGTTGATGCAGAATACGATCAAGGTGATCCCTTTGTCTTGCACCCATCAACAGTTAGTCCTTCACAATTACATGTTGTTGATGGTACATACACTGCCCAAAAACCACTTGTGCTTAACGGTCGTTTAGTCCTCATCGATGCAGCGGTTGCAGATGTTTTGACGCCACGCCAGGTAGTTCTGAATACGCTCTCACTTAATTAGTAGTGGATCTTTCGCACTAACCTGATTGTATGTCAAATAGCTCTCCCAAAACACTGCGCATCGCGCTTGCACAGCTCCATTTGACTGTTGGGGTTGATGAAGAAACTCTCACGCGAAATACAACTGCCATTCGTATTGCATATCAGCGGGCACAAGCGGATAAGTGTGACATTGTCGTTGCGCCCGAGCTTGCTGTGTGTGGGTACTCACCTGAAGATTTGTTATTACGCCGTCATGTGCAAGAAGTCATCACAACCGCTGGTGATCAACTGTGTCAAGACATTCTTCGTTCAGGCAATGACGCACCTGTTCTTTTCTTCGGATCTCCGCGTATGGCAAAATCCACTCTCGGTTCGGAAGGTGAACAAGTTTTCCCCCAAGGTCTCGAATCTCGAACCACACTCGATCTTGAAAGTGAAACATTGGCAAATGCGGTTGTCGCTGTTAATCCGCGAGACCAATCCATTAACAGTGTGTATAAAATGCATCTTCCTAACTGGAGTGTGTTTGACGAAGCGCGATGGTTTGCAGCCGCCACATGTGTTGCCCAGCCTTTAGAAATATCTGGAGTCCACGTTGGTGTATTGAATTGCCGTGATGTGTGGAAGGAAACGTCGACAGCTGAGTTGGTTTCCTTGGGGGCACAAATCATTGTGGTTCCAAACGCATCCCCCTATGCAAATGCTCGTCATGGTGAGCGAATCACGACAGTGTGTACGTATGCCAAGAAGTATGGCATACCTTTCGTGTACGTCAATATGGTTGAGAGCTGTGATGAGGTTGTGTTTGATGGTGGATCTTTTGTTGTTGATGCTTCAGGAGACGTCATTGCGAGTGCCCTTCGGTTTGAACAGGATTTTGTTGTTGTTGATATTCCTATCCCTGCTGCCAAGGAGATCAAGAAGAACCTTACACTTTCAAAACACAATGCTTCTCCTGATATGTCGGCATCATTGTTACATGATGACTTTGAACCCAGCGAGGCATATCGTGCAATCGTATTGTCACTGCGCGAGTACATCAACTCTATAGATTTAGATGTTCACGTTGCACTCGGACTCAGTGGCGGAGTCGATTCTGCACTTGTGGCTACTATCGCCGTAGATGCCTTGGGTGCAGATCGCGTTCATGGTGTTCTTCTGCCCTCTCAGTTCACTTCGCAACGATCCATCGACGATGCGCAACATCTCTCAAAGAACTTAGGCATCACAACAGAAACAATTTCAATAGAAAAATTACACGAAGTGGCTGCACAAGAATTTTCACTCGACGTATTGCCAGGTATAGTGAGTGAAAATGTTCAAGCCAGACTACGCGGGATGACGTTAATGATGTTGTCCAACAGTAAAGGGTATGTCATTCTTGCGACCAGTAATAAATCAGAAAGCGCGGTTGGATATTTCACACTCTATGGAGACAGTGTTGGCGGGTTTGCTCCCATTAAAGATGTGTTTAAAACTCATGTGTATGAATTGTGTAAATGGCGCAATGGTTCTTTGAAGTTTTCAACTGCGTCGCCTATCCCGCAGTCAATTATTGATCGTGCACCTACCGCAGAATTGCGCGACAATCAGACAGATGAAGAGTCGTTGTATCCATATGATGTTCTTGATGCAGTGCTGATTCGCTTTGTCGATTACGACTTAGGCATTGATGAGATTGTTGCACAAGGATATGACCGCGAAAT
>CALMUU010000240.1 GCA_937872965.1 uncultured Actinomycetes bacterium | reverse complement strand
CAGCGGGAGTCAATTAGCACAGAGGGCAGCTGCTCAGTTTACTGCCGCTAACACACAGACCATAGCTGACCTCAGGGCACAACTTCGCAGCACCAGTGATCCTGATGATAGGGCAACTATTAACGCCTCGATCGACCGTCTCCAAAACAATAATACTGATCCAAATGGAACTAATGCCACACTTGCAGCTCCAGAACCACCTAACGCCAACGACGTTATGTATGTTCCTAAGTCTGCTGTGAGTAGTGAATCCTTTGACCGTGAATACATTAAATATGTAGCCATTGCTCTGTTGCTTCTTGTCCCGATGCTCATCGCTGCTGGATTACAGTCTGTGATTACAGGCAAGCCTGTTGTGTTGTTACGAAGCGTGTTTCTTCACTTGCCTGCTTGTATTTTTGGCATGGCTCTCGCTCCCTATTTGACGCGTAATTTAATGGCGATTACTGATTCGTTTTCCAGCTTTATATTGGTTGATAGCGGTCAGGATATGAGAGCCTTTTTTGGAAATCAAGCAATAAGTACTCTGGTGGTGGCTAACGGAGTCATCAACCTTCTTCCGATGCTTATTGTTGGACTCGTTTTTGTTTTTGCGTGTCTTCTAATCTGGTTCATACTTTCCATGCGTGAAGCATCGGTTTCACTCCTTACTGTATTCATCCCCATTGCGTTCGCAGCCTCTGTGTGGCCAGCGCTTGGTAAGTGGTCAGTCCGTGCCATCAAATTGTTGCTGGCTGCCATTATCTCGAAAGTCTTTATTGTCGGTGCAATCTCTCTTGGTATTGGAGTATTCTCGGGTTCGTCGGCAGGAGGTCAGCTTTCCTTTTCGCACCTTATCTATGGTTCGACGATCTTCTTCATTGCCGCATTTTCACCACACCTTGTCATGAAGTTCTTCGATGAGCTTGGTGAAGCACTCAATGCAGCCGGCGGAACCGGAGCAATCAACCGCGCATTAAGTATCTCGGGTAACACGAACGGTACAAGACAGCTGCTGAGCAAACAAGGCAGCACCATGGGCGCTTCGGTTGGGAAGCTAATTAAGGGAACATCCCCTATTGGGAAGTTGCTTGGCAAATAGACAAAGAGGATGGTATGCAGTAGTCAGCAGCGCAATACGACTGAGGGACAATATCGCGAAATCGAGCGGTTGAGGATGGTCCCGGAAGTATTTGTCGGCTGACACTGCAGAGTAGATAAGTGAAAAGGGTGATCGAAAATGACAAGAGGATATAAGCTCGGCGTGGCCGAGCCGAAGAAATTACTTTTAGGATTTCGTACATCTCAGGTTGTCATATTGGCGGTAGGAACCTTTCTATCTTTCATTGCATTAGCTGCTGGGCAATTAATAGTAGTTCTGGTCCTTATCCTCTTATTCGCGGGTTTGGCATTTCTTCCTTTTGGGGGGCGCAACCTTGACGAGTGGGTTCCGATTTTTGCTAAATGGATACTGACGGGCTCTAAAGGTCGTAACTATCATGCGGCTGCACCCCTTCTTGGGCACACAGATCAAAAAATGCAAATGGTCGCAGCTCCTCCTTTTATTAAAGGAGTGAAACTCTTGAAAGTGCTCCATAGCGAAGGTCGCGAAGTTGCAGTCATCAAAGATGCAGCGAACAAAACATACAGTGCCGTCCTAGCACTACGCGGCGGTGCATTTGTTCTATCTGGTTCAAATGACCAAGAAGTACAACTTGAAAATTGGGGATCTGTGCTTGCGCGTTTTGCAGCTGAAGGATCAGTAATCAGTCGCGTGCAATGGATTGAACGAGCCATCCCAGAAAATTCACAGCTCATGCACGATTATTTTGATGCATCGGCAACGCTTGAAAAGAGTAGTCCTGTCACCGATTCATATTTAGAGTTGATTGAAGACGCTGTTCCTGTTACTACAGCTCATGAAGTATACCTAGTTCTCCAAATTTCACAGATTAAAGCAGCCAAGCAAGTCAAACAAGCTGGAGGCGGTGATAGTGGGGCATGTGAAGTGCTCTTACGTGAACTCATGAATGCAGCCAAAGAAGTTGCAGGTGCTGGATTTAAAGTTTTAGGCGCGCTGAATCGAGATGAAGTTGCGCGCCTTATTCGCACGACTTTTGAACCAAGTCTTAACGAGGAAATTACACGACGAATGGCTGACGGTCTCAAAATGAATGAGATTTGGCCTATGGTGACGGCAACCGAATGGAATAGCTATCGTGCCGACAGCGCATTTCACCGTACATTCTGGGTTTCTGATTTTCCCCGTACAGAAGTGGGTGCCGATTTCTTGGCTCCATTAATGCTGCAAAGTCTCATCACCCGGACGATCAGCGTTGTGATGGAGCCGATCGCACCCACTAAGGCTCTAAGAGAAGTGGAAGTTGCCAAAACTTCTTTCCTTGCTGACCAGGATCTAAGAGACAAAGCAGGGTATACATTAAATACTACAAGAGAACGTGAATTCCTAAAGCTGCAAGAACGCGAATCTGAACTTGCCGATGGTCATGGTGCGTACCGATTCTCTGCATATGTTACGTGTTCTGCGAAAAGCGAAGAAGAACTTGAGTACGCATCTCAAGCTGTTGAACAAGTTGCCCACCAATCACATTTAGTTCTACGACTCCTGTATGGAGAGCAAGATACAGCATTTGCCACCATGTTGCCTTTAGGGCGTGGTTTGGCATGAGCGCTCTGAATCTTAAGTGGATTGATCCTACGGCGGTCTTTACTCCGCCTCATCGCACAACGACTGCGCACCTTCAGTCGATCTATCCCTTTATGTTTTCTCCAGGGTTAGGGTCCCGAGGTACTTATATTGGCCGCGAACTATTGGGAGGATCTTTTTGTTTCGATCCATGGGAGCTTTATGCACAAGGCGTGTTGACAAATCCGAACATGCTTGTCATTGGCCAAGTGGGTAGAGGGAAATCATCGCTTGTGAAAAGTTTGTTAGTGCGGCAGCAAGTTTTTGGTCGTCGTGCCGCTGTCCTGGATCCCAAGGGGGAGTACCAAGGACTCGCTGACGCTCTTGGTGCTCCAGTTGTTAAACTCGAACCAGGTGGAAAGATCTGTATTAATCCTTTAGATCCCGGAATGAGTATGGGTGAAGTAGATCCTGACGAAATTTTCCGTCGACAAACTTCGCTTCTGCAGGCGCTTGCATCATCATCTCTTAATCGACCACTTTCCCCCGAAGAACGTACAGCATGTGATCTTGCGTTGTTGGACTTCCGACAAGATTATGGAACTGCTCGTATTCCTACTATTCCCGATATCGTTGAATGGTTACTCAACCCCCATGAGGATGCAGCCGCTCGTGTAAGTACGACTGCGGATGAGATTGCCCATAGCGTACGTGAAGTAGCTCTTGAATTACGTCGTATGTGTCATGGTGACTTGAAGGGTATGTTTGATGGGCATACCAATATCGAAGTTGATTGGGATGGACCTCTTGTTGTTATTGACATGTCCGCTGTCTTTTCGAGTTCAGCCTTGGGACTTCTTATGACCTGTGCAACTGCCTGGATGCAATCTGCAATTGTTCGGCCTAATGCTGGTCGACGCTTCATTGTTGTGGACGAAGCTTGGGCGGTTCTGTCCAACATTGGTGTAGCGAGATGGCTTCAGCAGTCCTATAAACTTTCTCGAGCATATGGTATTTCCAATATTGCTATTATGCACCGCGTGAGTGACCTTCAGGCTTCTGGAGCTGCAGGATCTGAAGCGCACGCGCTTGCTCGCGGTTTGTTATCTGATACTGAAACGCGCGTGATTTATGGCCAGCCTGCTTCGGAAGTCGAACTAGCCAAAGAAATGCTTGGATTGAATGAAGCCGAAGCCGATATGCTTCCTTCTCTTGGACGCGGACAAGCGTTATGGAAGGTTGGGCAGATGTCCTTTCTTGTGGATCACATCCTGGGACAACGAGAGAAAACTATTGTCGATACCGATGCAAGAATGTAAAACCGAATACGTCATCCTGAGGCTTAAGCCGAAGGATCTCTGGGGGAGAACTCACAGAGATCCTTCGTCGCCAAGGCTCCTCAGGATGACAGAAAAACTGAAATGAGAAAGAGATGAGAAGTAAGTGAATCAAGCGCCTGCACAAACTTCGAAGAACCTGGGACTAGGCCCCATGGAAATGATGGCGGGTGTTGTCGCCGTCATCTTTCTTGTTATTGCGTTTTTTGTGTACCTTGCTGGTCAACTTTCTGGTCTCATTTTCAAAGGGGCGTGGCCAGAAGCAAGTTTTAGTGATTTTCCTGGGATAGCGGCTCGCGGTTTTTCGAACCCAGGCAACCCCGCAGCGGCATGGCCTCAACAAGCAGCTGGTCAAGTTCCAGGCGTCGTTGCTTACTACTTAACATTTATCGTTTTGTTAGTGGCTGCAGTTTTCATTACGAAATTCGGCCGCGATCTATGGAACGGAACCCGACGTAAAGACGCGAACAACGCCCAGTGGGCACGTGGTCGAGATATTA
>CALMUU010000239.1 GCA_937872965.1 uncultured Actinomycetes bacterium | reverse complement strand
CACCATCCATCGCCGTGGCCAGCCAGGAAACATTCATTTCGAAACGTACTGGTAGAGCTTGCAATCAGAAGGGGCAGATTCAGTATTGCGCTAAGGTCTATGGAGGTATACGGTTACACCATGACACGAACCAACATTGAGATTGACGACGAATTGATTAACAGAGCGCAAGCTCTATATCGCTTGGGCACGAAACGTGAAGCAGTTGAGTTTGCCCTGAAACGCCTCGTGGGTGTCCCCGACAAGCAGGCGTTGCTCGAGCTTGAAGGCATTGGCTGGGCAGGAGACTTTGAATCGCTTCGCACCGACGAATTGTGATCATTGTTCGTCCGGCGCAACCATTCGAAAACTAACGGACTGTTTAATAGCTGTTCCAACGATTCAAGCTAATGCAGAGCTTCTTCATCTCGACAAAGATTTTGATGCAATCGCGCAGCATTCTCCTCTGAGGATTGCATAGAAATATACGTAAATGCTCAGGATATAAAAAGTATCATTGGAGTAGGCACGCACTAGCCTATTTGCGTGGAGATAGAGATGAAACGCCTGGGTCCAGAGTCGTTCGATGTATGTGTCGAAATGATGTTGAATGCCAACCCCTGGAATCAGCTTTACTTCACGGAAGAGCAATGCCAAACAGATCTTCACAATCCACAGATCATGGTTGATGCAGCATTTAACAATGAATCAGTTTTGGGATTTATCGCGACGATGGCTCATGGCCTAGAAACAGAACCGATGATCGTGTATTTATGCGTGCACGAAAACCACCGCAGTCAAGGAATCGGCTCTGCATTAATTGCTCACTTCGAATCGACGCTGTTTCCTGATGCTGACAACTTATATATGTTCGTCTCGGATATAAACCCAGACGCGATACGCCTATATGAACGACTCGGCTACGCAAGAATAGGCGAGCTGCCTGACTTCAATCTTGTAGGACAGACCGAGTATCTATATAGAAAATCCCGCCGTCCACGCCAACAACGTTTTGCGAAGATTGATTAGTGAAGACCTTGACAAATGAGTGAGTGCAAAGTGACCGCTGCGTGAACCGATTGCCAGGCAGTTACGCCATGCTAACGTGACGGTATAGAGCGCGAACTAACAACCTGGCATCTCGAGATGACTTTGCCTGATCAATTGAAAGCAGCGAAGGTGCAACCGAATGTCAGTCTGACAAAGGCAAACATGCCGTCGCCTGAGCTGGGTCGGTTTCTTTATACGTCGGTAGGTCTCGCAGAAGGTTGTTGGTTTTTCAAGCGACTGTCATGGACCCGCGAACAATGGCTTGACTGGCTCAGCCGTGATGAACTGGAACTGTGGGTGGCCTATCTCGATGGAACGATTTGTGGATATTTCGAGATGGAGATACAACCCGATGGCGAAATTAAGTTTCCTATGTTTGGTGTTCTCCCCGATTTTGCGGGTCGCGGCATCGGAGGTCACATGCTCACCGAAGCAACGCGTATGGCCTGGGCACGTCCAACGCAACGTATTTCGTTGGACACGTGCAACTTGGATTCGCAGCACGCACGTGCAGCATACGAAGCCCGTGGTTTTCAAGTCTATGACGTGACGACCAAGACGATCACTCTTCCCGACGTGAAACCTACACTGTGGCCAACCGCATAGGTTGAATTGCATAGGCAGCATCGTCTCCTATTTTCCTCTTTTTCCTTTGCGTTGGGTTGATCCGGCGTCTATATAGCTGCACAGATAGCCCAACGCCGCTTGTCCTTTTCGATGAGGTGGTCTAACGTTACGATTCTTCCCTAAAAATTATTAGTTTTGACAGATAGGGAAGTCTATGAACTGCATGGATGTGGTAACAAGAATCGCAGAAAAACAACATGGAATAGTGGCTCGATATCAGCTTTTGGATGCAACCCTCACAAGAAGCACAATAGATAACTTGGTAAGGAAAGGTTTTTTACAACGGGTAGCTTTGGGAGTATATAAGACCCCAGGATCTCAAAATACATGGTATCAAAGAGCGGCAATTGCCGTGCTTTCATGTGGTCCTAAAGCCATGCTTTCTCACGAATCAGCATTGATTAATCTTGGCTTACTTCAAGAGAAACCATTTAACCAAAGCCGTAAACGACGACCGAAGTATTTGCAGTGGAAAATACACGTACTTTCGAGCCGAGAGGAGCGTTTCGATAATGACACTTTTTATCATCGATCGCTCGATGTCAATAACTGCATAGATGCAGTGACGTGTAATGGCATACGACAAGTTCCCATTGAGAGAGCCATAATTGATTGTGCACAACAGCTCCGCGAATTCGAGCTGGATCATGTAATGGAAAAGGCGTTTTCACGAAGGTTAACTACACCTCAGTCCCTAGCTATTGCGTTGGATGATATCCGAACTGCTCCAGGACGCGAGAAGAAGCGTAGTAAAGAAATTCTTTCGCATTACATCGAGAAAAATAAACTTCAAAAAAATACGGAAAGCATCCTTGAAAAGCGCGTTCAAGGTATCTTGCGAAAAACTGTTCCTGGTTTATTCGAGACACAATACGAAGTCAGTGTCAATGGCAAAATGTATCGCTTAGATTTTGCAATACCATCAATGAAAATCGCTTTTGAAGTTGATGGATTTAATTTTCATAGCAACCGTGCAAGGTTTGATAGCGATCGGGTCCGCCAGAACGATCTTGTTAATGCAGGATGGAAGGTAGTACGAATTATATCTACTATGAGTGATAAACAAATTACGGATCTCGTTGTGAGTTCTCTCGTGTTATGAAATTGTTGCGTTGGGCTATCTGTGCAGCTATATAGACGCCGAATCAACCCAACGCTTAGAAAAAGGGTGCCCCCGGCAAGATTCGAACTTGCGCACACGGTTTAGGAAACCGACGCTCT
>CALMUU010000238.1 GCA_937872965.1 uncultured Actinomycetes bacterium | reverse complement strand
TATGACACTCAGCGTCGGGGATAAAGCACCAGCATTTAAAGTCGAAGATCAACATGGTGATGTAAAAACCAACAAGGATTTTGCTGGCTCGCCTTACGTGATTTATTTCTACCCCAAAGCCGATACTCCCGGATGCACCACGCAAAGTTGTGCTTTGAGTGAAGCAGAAGCAGATCTCTCTTCTTTAAATGCCTCCGTCATTGGGGTTTCTCCTGACAACGTCGCAAAACAGAAAAAGTTTGATGATAAATACAGTCTTGGGTTTACGTTATTAGCTGACGAAGACCATGCAGTGGCAGAAAGCTATGACGTATGGGGCGAGAAGTCGCTGTACGGCAAGAAGTACTTTGGAATCATACGTTCTGCATTTGTCGTCGATGCCAAGGGTAAGATCGCGGGAGCTTTTTATAAAGTGTCGCCGAAGGATACAGTTCCGAACGTGGTTGAAGTGCTGAAAAATCTATAAATGTGCGGAAGCGATTAATGCAGAGTAGGCCACGGCATTTGTCGATATATCGAAGCATATCTGCGGTACTGAATACGAGCTTCTCCCAAATGGGCGCAGAGTGGGACGTGATGTAACCGGGTATGGCCAGTTGATTCCACGTTCGATCGGACTTCGATAACCAGTCAAGGATTCGGGAGTTGCACGTGATATCGCTGCGGCAGCGCTGAGTTGCGAATATGCAGCCAATCCGTTTGCTATGCGCAGGGCAGTCTTGATTCCATTGTGAAGAGCAATCTCTTTACCGTTCGCATGAGGATTGGGAAGCATGCTTATGCCTTGTGTGGCGATCAATGAGTGCGCGGTGGCGAAGCCTACAAGTTTCAGTATGCTGTTGGTTTTGCCTTCAGGATCCCCGTTTTTTTCGGCATAAAGACCTTCATGGAGCCAAGAGTGGACAAGTGTTCGACCTGCCATTGGAAATTTACCTGTGAAACTGCCAAAGTTGAATTTCTTCATGTAAAAAATATAGCAAACGGTCAATAATTAGACAAAAGCCGCCTCGTTGCGCTTCAATGGTCGGATGCGTCTTTCCGATGTCGCCAGTGTCAATGGTATCAAACAGCCACAGTTCACTGAGGTTATTGGGCGTAACAACATCATCAGTTTCGGCCGCTTTGCTCGTGAGATTCGAAGCAAAATCTCTCCGGACATGTCTATAAGCGATATTGATCAGTTATCGGCGAATGATCCTCTTTTCTTCTATCTTTTAGATCGCGAGAAAGCTTCACTGGAACTATCGAATCCTGGCTCGGCTGTGGTTGGGGTTAAGGGAAGAACAAAAAATATATGCGCACAGATTGATCGAATTGCTGATGACTATTCCTTAGGAATGTGGTTTTTCGGGAGAGGTGCACAAGGTCTGGGAGTTGCGGACGAAACTTTATTAGAACGCATTCTTGATTCACCCATCTTTGTTGCAGACAATGTTTATGCTTATCAGAGTGCTCTCGCTACAATCCGTGAAGAATGGGATGTCAAAGAGATGGGCACGATCGCTCCACCTTTCGATTCCTTTTTTATCGAATTTGATGTACCCGACGACTGGCATGAATTGAGACGTGCTGGATTTTTATTCGAATCAGTAAGCCCAGAAGTAACTCCACAAAAGTTGAGAGATTTAGATGAAATAGGCGGCGAAGCACTTACGGCAGCATTTCTTAACGCAAAGTGGGTGTTGAAGATAACGATTGTTCTTCAGATGGACAAGAAACGGGTTATCGGACCGGTCATGGAATGCGAGTGTCCTGTTGCGGCGGATGGATTGCTCTCTCGTGCTGATAGAGATGCGCCGGACGGATTTGTCTTTACGTCGCGCGCCACATATTTAGATAATAACGGGAGAGAAACTCATCAGACCGCACACATTAATGAAGTGATGCTCCCGCTTATTCATACTGCTTTTCTCACGTTGGCATTTTCTCACTGCAGGAATGTCAAGCAAGAGGAGATTGATCCGAACAAAGTCGCAAAAACAGGTGTGCCTAATGGGAAAAAGAAATCTCGTGGTGTAGATTGTGAACGGTATAGGGTGCTGAAGATCCCGAAGATAACTACGATTAGAGACCGAATTCTTGAGGCGAACGCAAGCGGTACACCCTTGCACGGAGTTCGAGGTTTCTTTAAAAATTTCGATGGATTGCCCGATGAAGAGGGTCGACCGTCCCTTTTATTTGGTCAACATAAGGGACGTTATTGGGTGCCCCCTCACTTTAGAGGCGATCCTCAAAGGGGCACATCTGTAGGGGTATACGATGTGAGTCCACCTGGAAACGCGGGGACTCAGGTTACGGGCCGATAGTTATTGCAGCTCGCATGCGACCCCACCTTGCACAAATCAGAAAGTTACACGCTAATTGTAAGAAAGTCACCGTCGACGTGAATAGTCTCAAAAATAGATGAATAAAGAGACATAGTTCGGATTGACATACTTCCCATATCGTGTGAATATAGGATTTCTATGGTGCATACGCTGACTTTTGAAGAAATGCTGTCCAAGCGTAATTCTAACGTTTCTTTTCTTTTACCGGGACGTATTTCACGCCAAGAAATCGAAAAAGTTCTTAAAGCAATACAAGAAGAATATGACGCGATGGCCCTTGTCGTGGGGTCAATACCTGATGAATACACGCAGGCGGTATATAGGCCTCAAACAAGCTACGACGAAATGCGTCAACTGCTTTTCTTTACGAAATTATCTATGCGTGATGTTCAAAAAAAATTGGATATGTCCCCTCGGAAACAAACCTTTTCCATAAATAGTCGAGTTGCTGATGAGATTGTGATCGCAAGTCAGTATTGTATCCAATCACAAAAATGTTTCACTAAAGATGAATTAACCGTAGATATGTCGCCAGATTCGGGATCTCGACATTATGCACCTCGGACACTAGAAGCCATAGATGCAAAGTTTGATCAAGCAAGAGATACCCTTGCTCGAATTGCGGAAGTTCTCGGACCGCAGATGGCCCAATTAACTTTTACTGAAGAGGAAAGCAAGCAAGAACCCTTCCATTCGTTTGATGGTGCTTTAAGAAATTATTCTTGGGCCCTTGAGCGCCGTGATGAACATGCAGACGATCTGGTGTCACATGAAAGTTTATTGGCTGGTGCAAGTCGTGTTGTTTCACGCGATGTTGAACGGGCAGAACTCGCATACCTGAATGCGCAGCAGCAGGATCCTTCTCGATTTCCTCCTCTAAGCCAATCGGGCAAAGGATTGTCGCTGAATCCTGGTATTAGTTTCTAGATATGTACGTACTAAAACAGACGAGCATTAAATCGCTTTTTGTTTTTCGTTCCGGATCACCATATTTTTTGGCATAGAGGCCTTCATGGAGCCACGAATGAACGAGGGTTCGTCCTCCCGTAGGAATTTTGCCCGAAAGACTAGCAAGATTGAATTTCAACGCCGATAAAATGTAGCAAACAGGAAACAAATTGACAAAACATACTATTCAAGACTTAAATTAATGGTGCATCTTGTAGATCGAATCAATAAAAGGATTTATTTATGAAAGCTCCGTGGAT
>CALMUU010000237.1 GCA_937872965.1 uncultured Actinomycetes bacterium | reverse complement strand
AAGGGAGTATCGCGCAAATGCAGACTGACCGAACCGGGAGTATGTCCGGGTGTGTGAAAGAGATCGAAGCGTAGTTCACCAACTTCGATCACATCCTTATCATGAATAATGGAATCGTAAGAGGGAAGCATGCTGGCATCCTCTCTGTGCACGGCAATATCAATTCCTTTATCGCGAAGCGCCACGACAGCTCCAATGTGATCGAAGTGTCCATGCGTGGTGATGACTCGCCTTACTCCACTGCGTTCACACATTTCGGAGAGCAATTCGTCTTCATCAGCAGCGTCGATTAATACGCCTTCTCCGGTTTGTACACACCTAATGGTAAAAACATTGTTGTCCAATGGCCCCACGACAACATGTTCGAGAACAAGTGATGAATCTTCGTAGATAATAGCCATATACTTTTCTTATTCTAATGACGAAGGACATGTGTGGATCTCACCGACTCAAAATCTGATAGCGAATTTCGCGACAGCGTGCGGACATGGCTTCATGAACATTTGACGGCTGGGTTTGCAGCTGTGGGTGGCAAGGGAGGTGCCATTGATGATCAGTATTGGGATGTGCGTCTGGAATGGGAAAAATTATTGGGTCAGGATAAATGGCTAGGAATGAGTTGGCCTGAAATGTATGGCGGTCGTGGTGCGACTTTCATGCAACAAGTGATTTTTAATCAAGAATATGTTCGAGCTGATGCACCTGCACGCGCAAGTTTTTTTGGTGAAGGATTGTTTGCACCCACTGTTTTGGCATACGGGACCGATGAGCAAAAACAATCGTTGTTGCCACGAATTCAAAGTTGTGAAGACTTATGGTGTCAGGGTTATAGTGAACCCAATGCGGGCAGCGATCTTGCATCTGTGACAACCCATGCCGAACTCGATGGTGATGAGTGGGTTATCAATGGTCAGAAAACGTGGACGACTCTTGCACATAAATCAAATTGGATTTTTGCGATTGTGCGTACAAACAAAGAAGCAGGTCTGGTAAAAAAACAGGCCGGCTTAACTTACATGCTCATTCCTCTCGATCAGGAGGGTGTGGAAGTTCGCCCTCTTGTGCAGATGACAGGAACGAAAGAATTTAATGAAGTCTTTTTCAATAATGCACGCACACATAAAGAAAATGTCATTGGTGAAGTGAATAATGGTTGGAAAGTTGCCATGGCAACGCTGGGTTTTGAACGCGGGACAGCTTTCATGGCTCAACAACTGAGCTTTGCGCGTGAAGTAGATGATGTACTTCGTGTTGCCACAGATCGCGGGCTTGACCGTGACG
>CALMUU010000236.1 GCA_937872965.1 uncultured Actinomycetes bacterium | reverse complement strand
GTATTGCTGGTTTATTAGCAGCGCATGCCAAGGGAGATATTGTTCCTGGTTCCACAATTGTGTGTACGGTCACAGGTCACGGACTCAAGGACCCCGACCGTGCCACAGCCGATATTGAAATTCCTGCTTCAGTTCCGCCTTCACTGGATGCAGTCAAAGCGATTATTGATTCGCTCTAGTCTTTTAGTCGTTGCGCAGGCAAAGCCCGACGCAACACCGAGCTGCGGAATGCGAAAAATTGACGAATTTACGATAAATCGTCCATAATGTTTGCTGCCCTCGACGAAAGCACGGAACATGCAACTTGGCCTTAATCCTTATCTGAGAAAACAATTACGTCTTACTGGATTTACATTTGAACTTGGTGAGACCCCTGGAATGATGGTTCCGTCCCCAAACGGTTGGGCAGGGCGAATGCCCAATCATATATTTGCTGCGGCGACGTATATGAACGGTGTGGCGCTGGCGGGTCCACCAGATAAACGTGCAGCATCGATTGATAAAGATGATCTTTTTGAAGCGCTGCATCGCAACAAACGAGCACGTTCCCAAATTATCCGCGATGGCTATCTGATTTGCACCGGCTGGACAACCTATCCAAGATTCGCGCCTTCCATTCAGGAAATCAGATTAGTGAATCACTATTTTCGTAAAACAGCGGCTCTGCCTTGTTCTTCGCGGCAGGCAGCGCAAGCCACAGTGGAGGCTTTTGAGGCTCAACATCCCAATTACAAAGATGAATTGCGAGTCACGTCAAAAGATAATGGCACGCTATTTTTCGTTGAATTAATTAACGTCACTTCAAAAACGGGGGCAATGTTTAACGCATTGCGTGAGGTTCGTGAGTATCTTGGTACGGGTATGAGTGCTCGTGAGGCAATGTATCATACACAACGACGGAAGATCACTAATAGAAAAAACTGGAAACATACATTGTCACAAAGCGATCTGAAAAAATTGTCTGATTCATTAGATCGAACTTACAGAGAGCAATTTGCTCAATTGCTCAAAGGCCCAGAGATCTTGAGTGAAAGCGATATTTTTGTACGTGCGAACGCGACGACGGCTTTAGTTGATGTCCTCGACTCCATAAAAAGTGCCACTGGCAAAAAGGTTCTCAGCATTGCAACTTCCGGTGTGCCTTATTCTGATACCCCTATCACCATGGAAATGGTAGCTGGCAAAAAGCCAACAAATACGCGAAGTCAAAAAATTGACGATGTCATCAAATCAGCGAAGGGCGCTGACGTCGTTTTCGTTGAATTAGGTGATAATCCAAAAATGGAAGCAACGGATTTAGTCAAGCTCAATGCTTGGGCTGAAAGACAGGGTGTCCCAATCATCGTTGACGTATCTTCACTGGGAAGCGGAAATGTCGATTTTACAAATCTCTTTGCATTGAAAATGGTCGTTGGAGCAACTATCAGCACGACAAAATATTCGTCGGGAACAGTCATGGGAGGCGTATTTATAAGAAACCCACATTGCTCCTGGCAAGGTCTGGATAAATTTACTGAAGAGTTAAAGAAAATTGGTCAGAGCATTATGTTCTGGGCAGATACCGCGGTCCATGTGCGTGATCTCCCAACGTATAACGATCGTCTTCGCAACCATAGTGCTAATGCCCAACAAGCAGCTGAACTGTTGAGTGGTCTTCCCGGCGTGCAGGTAAGTTATCCAACCGAAAATGGAAGCAAAGAATTTATTGACCCATTTTTGCGAGAGGGAGCTGGTTATGGAGGATTGCTTTCAGTCCAGTTCGATCGCAATATATATAGTGAACAGCAAATCGTTGAGGTAGTTAACAGGTTGGATGAATATATGGTTACCTCATTATCTTTCGGTCTTCCATTCAATAATGCTTTGGCGTACCCAGCGACGGTTTTCCCGGGACAGCCAGAATCACAATGTGGTCTCGATGTCCTTACGTTGCGCATCGGGCTGGGGCCCAACAAGGGTGATGGGTATGCTGCTTACGACGCCGTTCGTTCTGTAGTCACTGCTGTGATGGGAGTGGATTTTTTACAAAGTGTCGGAAGTCCAGTACTCGCTCTCGCATAATAATCAGGCCAGGCACTACGCAAGACTTGGCATTATGTAAGATACGGCCATGCAAATACTCATTACCGGCGCATCGAGTGGAATTGGTGAAGCGCTCGCCATCGAGGGCGCGCGTCGCAAACACGATCTCGTACTTGTTGCTCGGCGAAAAGATCGACTTGATGAGCTCGCTGAAAAACTTCGCAGCGAGCACAATATAAATGTGGAAGTGATTACTGCGGATTTAACAGACGAGCCACAACGCGCAAACGTCATTACTCGAATCCAAAAAGGTGACATCGATGTACTCATTAACAATGCGGGCTTCGGGTCATCAGGACCATTCATCGAACTTGATATCAACAATGAACTCAATGAGATCGATTTAAACGTCTCGGCACTCGTCGCGCTTACTCATGCCGCAGCAATTCCCATGGTAGAAAAACGCTACGGGACAATCATCAATATGTCTTCGCTTGCAAGCTATCAACCTATGACGGGTAACGCTGTTTATGGTGGAACAAAATCTTTTGTCACAAGCTTTTCTCATGCTCTTCGCGAAGAGCTGAGTGAGTCGGGTGTCAATATTATGGTGGTGTGTCCGGGCATGACAGTGAGTGAATTTCATGACCGATCTCGTTGGTTTGATGCTCCCAAAAGAGAAAATTATCCCTCTATTATGTGGCAAAGCTCCGATGATGTCGCCCTCGCTACATTCCGCGGAATGGATCTCCAAAGAGGCGTTGTGATTCCAGGAGCCGGCAATAAATTGCTTGCAGCTGTATCCTCAAGTCTGCCCGGAAGTGTGACGAGAAAATTAACAGCAATTGTTGCTAAGGGTCGACGATTGCGATAGAGTGACTCTGTCCTTACTTTTGTGAGTGCGGTTCCCTTTCTTTTTGAACCTGGACTGAACTCATCTTTTACCTCGAGGACAGCCCCTTTCCCGTTAAGGATTTTTTCCAAATTATTTAAAGGATCATTATGGATTCAACTTCTCTTGCCAGCAAAGACAAAGACGCGCTGGTCACGATTGCTAAAACATTGGGCATTGCCGCGACATCGAAACTCAAGAAGAGTGAACTCGTCGAGGCCATTGTCCAAGCACAAACAAACCACGGTTCATCGAATGAAACGCCAGGCGGCATTCGATCTCGTCGCGCCTCTGTTGTAGCAGCCGATTCCATCGATGTACTAGCTAACGAGCAAGATTCCATGGCAGGCAGCCAAGACGAAGCTGAATTCGCACCACGACCTATGTCTCGTCCTCGACGAAGCGAAAATGATGCATCCAAAAAGGCTGATTCGAAATTACAATCAAACCCCGGTCGAGACAATGCGCGCTTCGAAAATGATTCAGAAGACGATTCAAACGATGATGGAACTCGACGTCGACGTCGACGCAGCAGAGGCGGACGAGATCGTGAAGATGGGTACGAACCACGTAACTCTCGCGATAATGATGTAGACCCTATCGATTGCGCGGGTCTGCTTGAAATTCGTGAAGAGGGGTATGGCTTCCTTCGTTGTAGTGGTTATCTTCCTCAAAAGGGCGACGCGTATGTTTCTGTACAGATGATCCGACGGATGGCGCTGCGCAAAGGTGATTTGCTCACTGGTTCCATGAAGCCAGCTCATGAAGATGATCGTAAACCCACACCTCTTTTACGTATTGATACCGTCAATGGTGTCGACCCTGAAGAATCTCGTGCGCGCCGCAGGTTCGAAGATCTCACTCCACTCTTTCCTGATGAGCAACTCATCATGCAACTCGATTCCGCTCCTTTGGAAGTGACGGGTCGCATTATTGACCTTGTTTCTCCTATTGGTAAAGGTCAACGTGGTTTGATCGTGTCTCCTCCTAAAGCGGGTAAGACCACGATCATGAAATCTATTGTCGAATCGATTGAGCACAACAACCCAGAAGTGCACTTGATGGTTTTGCTTGTTGATGAGCGCCCTGAAGAAGTCACTGACATGAAACGCCATTGCCAACGTGGTGAAGTGATTGCGTCTACCTTCGATCGCCCGCCAGATGAGCACACGCGTATTGCCGAACTCGCGATTGAGCGCGCAAAGCGACTTGTTGAACTTGGCAAAGATGTTGTTGTCATCCTCGATGGAATCACCCGTCTTGCGCGTGCTTACAACCTCAGTGCTCCCGTCTCGGGTCGTATTCTTTCTGGTGGTGTGGATTCCCAAGCTCTGTATCCACCCAAGAAATTCTTTGGTGCTGCACGAAATATTGAAGAAGGTGGGTCACTCACTATTCTTGCGACCGCGCTAGTTGATACAGGTTCGAAAATGGATGAAGTGATCTTTGAAGAGTTCAAGGGAACGGGCAACATGGAGCTTCGCTTGGACCGCCGCGTTGCAGAACGTCGTATTTTCCCAGCAATAGATGTTGATACCTCATCAACGCGACATGAAGAGCTTCTCTTTGATCGTCAACAGCTCAATTCTGTGTGGAAACTTCGACGCGTATTGCACGCTCTTGAAGGTGGAGACAACGGTCGTACAGGTGCTGGTTTGGAACTTCTTCTCGAGAAATTGAAGCAGACAAAAAATAATGACGAGTTTCTCGACGAGATTGCAAAAAATCCCACCCCAGGGGCTTAAAACTATATGAAACGCCGTACGTTTGTTAGACACCTGGTGGTTTTGTCGGCTGTGCGTGCCATGGGCGGCCAGGCAGTTTTAAACGGCGTGATGATGCGGGGAGAAAAATCTTATGCAGTGGCGTGTCGACGCATGGACAACTCTATTGATATCGCAACTTTTGATGTTCCTTCTTTCGCACAGAAATTTGTGAAGATTCCTTTTTTACGTGGAGTGATGGGATTGGGTGAGGCCATGGCTCTCGGCTATCGTGCGCTGATGCATAGCGCCGATCTCTCCCTTAAGGACGAAGAAGCGAAACTTAAAGCGCAGGAGGAAGAGGATCAAAGCACTCGCTCCCATGCTGATCCTACGCAACGTACGCTCGACTTCAATCCTCTTCCTCCTCCCAACAACTTCGATTCACTTGAGGGAGAGATCGGCAGCGATTCTCAGCGCACGATGCACTCGGTAGAAGGGGGCGTGGAAACGCAAGAAGAGGAGGAGGCAAAGATATTGACGAAGACGGCGGTAGGAATAAGTGTCGCGTTCTCCCTGATCTTTTTCGTGGCACTTTTTATCGTTGCGCCCTTGCTGTCGAGCAAGTGGGTGGAAAATGCTTTTAATCTCTCGCATTGGCAAGGATTTATTGCAGAATCCGTACTACGACTCGTCATCTTTATTGGATACCTTGCTCTTGTCTCTCTTATCCCTGATATCAAAAGGGTATTTCAATATCACGGAGCCGAACACAAAGCAATTGCAGCATACGAAAATGATGTTGTGCTTACTCCTGAAGCAGCACAACAGTTCACCACTGCGCATGTACGGTGTGGAACGAACTTTCTTCTTATTGTTATGGTGATGTCCATTATTTTTTATGCTGGCATAGCCGCATTATTGCCTTCGATCCCACTGTGGGGCTTATTGCTTTCACGCATCTTGGTGATTCCTTTAATTGCGGGGGTCAGTTACGAAATTATTAAAGCAGCTGCACCACGAATGTCACACCTATGGGTGCGCGTGATTGTTCGTCCCGGTTTATGGCTGCAAAAAGTCACAACTCGACCTCCGAGCAATGAGCAGTGTGAAGTATCTATTGCTTCGCTTCAAGAAGTATTCACTCCTGACCAGAGTGAAGAAGTAGCTCAACGGACAAACATTTGGGCCCCGCCTTCTTGGCAAACTATCTAGATCATTGTGCTCCTTAGCATGATTTGAGGTAAGTCTTTTTTGTAGTGTCTCCTGAATCAGTAGCCACAATTGTTCGTTAGTTATCTTCACGACGGCATTTTATTGTGGTTTGAGCTATTGATTTTCCCCTAAATATCAGCTAATTTGACTGCAACGCAGGAAAACCATCAATGAATCTGTAATATAGAACACATCACAAAAAATATTACTAATAATCATTAGGGTTTATATTGCGCATTAACCACATCTCGATGTATCATTGAGTAATACCAATTGTCCCATTGGTGCAATATGCGTTTGGAGTAAAAATGCTAAATTCCACATTCCTTCACAGAGCGGCTTCTTCTTCGAAGATCCTCAAGTTCAATGTGTTCCTTATTGTGGCTCTGATGATTGCCGCATCTATGGCTGTTTCTTTTGCCACTGATGGTAATGATCCAGCTCCTACTGTGGCGACACCCGTATGTGGTGCTCGCGTCGTATTGGTCCTTGACCGATCAGCATCAATTGGTGTTGACAACCAAACGGGTTCACGTGCTATCAGTAACGCAAATATTGCAGCCATCAAAACAGCTAGTGCTGATTTTGTTGATGCATTAAAGGGTCCAGATTCTTACATGGACCTGTTTGCCTTTGGTACGCTCACGCAGCGCATAAATGGTGCCCCATCATGGTTTCATATTAACAACACTGCAAATGCGAACATCCAAAAATATGCTATTGCAACGACTACCTTTAAAACGGGTGCAAGCATGGATGACCATAACCAATTTCAAGACGGACTCAACGCACATTCCGAAGCGTTTACTAACTGGGAATCAGCGCTGAAAACGGTAAACCAAACTCGTGCATCCAACAGTACAGACCCTAGCCAAAGAGCTACGCACATTGTTATGTTTACTGATGGTAACCCCACAGTGACTGTTGAAGCTGCTGAAGCTGCTGTCGCAAATAATGGAGCCTTTCCAGCAAATCTTTCTCCTGCTCTTAGCACTCCAGAAATTTACCAGCTTGCTCGCGAGCGTTCATTCGGTGTTGCTCAACGAATTCGTGACAAAGGTGTAAAAATTATCCCGGTTGCTGTTGGTCAAAAGATCAATCAAGCTAGCCTGCAGAATATCGCTGGCGCTGGAAACCCAGTCTATCGTGCAGCTAGCTATTCTGAACTTTCCACAATGTTACGTCAAGCAGCTGCAAATATCTGTACACCACCTACGACACGGTCGTGGACGACTACTAAGACAGCAGACAAAACAACGGTTAACCCTGGCGAAACAGTGCGCTACACGTTTTCTGTGACAAACACAGGTACTTCTACCTTGTCGAATATTGAAATTTCCGACCCAACAATTAATTTTCCCGCGGACAAGCCTGCTGCGATAATTGTTTCGCTGGCACCTGGAGAAACAAAGTCTCGAACGGCAGATTATGTCATTCCAGCAGATTATGCACAAGATACATTTGTGAATACAGCTTTAGTTTGTGTACCTGGTTCTGCGACTCCGGATTGTAAAAATCCGACAGCAACAGTGACCGTTACACGTGAAAATCCACAGGATGGTATTGAGCTCACTAAGACTGTTAATCCAACGACCGCGAAGCCTGGCGATACTGTCACTTACTCGTTTGTTGTTAAGAACACGGGTGAAACAAAATTGACAAATGTTAAGGTGACGGACCCTCTCTTAGGTGGTCAGGTTGGTGCAACTATTGCGGAGCTTGCTCCAGGCCAGAGTGCTCCTGTTATCACGAAGACTTTCGTGATTCCTGCTAACGCTACAGGAATTATTCATAACGTTGCCACGGTGACGGGAACTCCTGTTGATGGCGATAACGAAGCTCGACCAGATGTTACGGACGATGATGATGCAGATGTGACGATCACCACTGTGGTTCCTCCATCTGCTTCATCAGTAGCTATTGAGAAGACTGTTCAGGTGTCGTCTGGTTCTACAACCTTTGGCGAGACGGGAACATTCACGGCAGGTCAACCTGTTACTTTCAAGATTAAGGTTACGAACACTGGTGATACTCGTTTGAAGAATGTCAAGGTTGGCGATGCTAACGCGACTGAGTGTTCCAAGGGCGGGGAAGACTCGAGTATTTTGATTCCTGATCAGGTTTCTGAGTACACATGTGTTCATACTGCTGGATATACAGCGAACACAACGAACACTGTGATCGTTACTGGTAACCCTATTGACGGCAATGGTGCGCCTGTGGGTACTCCTGTATCTGCAACAGACACTGCTCAAGTAAATGTTACCGCTGTTCCTTCGATCAAGATCGACAAGACTGCTGATCAAACAACAGCTGCTGTAGGTAGCACTGTTAATTACACATTTGTTGTGACGAACACTTCAACAGTTACATTGTCGAACATTACTGTTACAGATAATGTGATTGGTGATATTGGAACTATTGCAACGCTTGCTCCTGGAGCATCGTTTACCAAGACGGTTGCTTTTGTTGTTCCTGCATCAGCTGTAGGTACGTTGCGCAATGTTGCTACTGCGTGTTTTACGGCACCTGTTGCGAATCCTAACTGTGCAAGCGACGACCACTCATTGATAGTTACTACCGTGGCTGTTGGCGGCGAAGTTGAAGAGCGTACAAGTGCTGGCGGTGACTCGCTTCCCTTCACGGGTTCGCAAACCGTGTGGCTTGCAACGGTTGCTGGTTTGATTCTTGCTCTTGGTGGAGTGATGTTTGCTCTATCTCGCAAGCGTAAAGAAAACAACGCTTACTAACAAATAGTTAACTAGCTCGTTCATCGGGTTACACAGAAAAGGAGATCCTACGGGATCTCCTTTTT
>CALMUU010000235.1 GCA_937872965.1 uncultured Actinomycetes bacterium | reverse complement strand
GACCCGAATTCAAGTGGTAAGTGCGCGTTTGGTTGCTGATTAGCGGGGAAGAGGGTGCGAGCTGGGTTAGTTTCGGTGCTTTCTAACCGCAAAGAAAGAGGCACCATGGCTTATGTCCAGCTCGCAGAAAATGAACGTTACCATATCTATCATTGTCTACAAAATAGAGTTGGTGTTGATACGATTGCCCGGAATTTGGGTCGTCATGTGTCGACAATCCGACGAGAAATAAAACGTAACTCTATCGAGGGCGGCTATTTTCCGCCTGGAGCTATAAAGAAAATGTTAGCTCGACGCGGAGGCAAAAACAAGCCTCGTATTCCAAACAGCATATGGAAGCTGGTGGATGGTCTGATAGAAAATGAACAGTTCTCGCCCGAACAGATCAGCGGTTGGCTCAAAACACATTTCGGGGTTCGAATATCGCATGAATGGATCTACCAACACGTTTTCACAGACCGAGATAATGGCGGTGAACTGGTAACACATCTGCGACACTACAAGAAAGCACGATACAAGAAACGCTACAAAAAACAGCCTATAGCGCAACGTAGAAGCATCGAGACACGACCCATCATCGTCGATACTCGTGAACGACTCGGCGATTGGGAAATCGATACCATGGTAGGTAAAGGTCACCAAGGGCTCGTGCTTGTAGCACGAGAACGTAAAAGCCATTTTACGAAAGCATGTTTATTAGAAACAAAAACCGAAGCCGAAACCACACCAGCAATCCTTGCGCTTCTTGAACCGGTCAAAGACAAGATTCTGACAATCACTTCAGATAACGGAGGCGAATTCGCCGGACACGAAACCGTATCAGAATATTTTGGTGCCGACTACTACTTCGCCCACCCCTACTGTTCCTTTGAGCGAGGATCAGTCGAAAACACCAACGGATTGTACCGCCAATACTTCCCCAAAGAAACCAACTTCACACAAACCAGCCAAGACCAACTCGACCTCGCAACCGCAAAACTCAACCGCAGACCCAGAAAAACCCTAAACTGGCAAACACCAAACCACGTATACAACCAAAACGCACTAGCAAGTTGAATTCAGCTGGGGCGAACGGTACGCCACTTCACGAACAACTGCAATAAGATACCCGACAGCAACACTATCTTCATTAGTTGCAATCCAGGCTGCATGCGCATCGTCATCGATAAATGTTTGGAAATACTTCTTACCTTTATCGCTATAGGTCCACTCAAGATTGTACGTATGTGAAAAACCTTGTTCCGCTTCATAATCAAACAACGCTTTATTCAATCGTAAAAGATCTTCATAGTCAGCTTGAGTGCCGACATGGATATCAAATTCAATAGGCATGATTACGAAATTTGCGCATCGACAACAAATGCAGAGTCATCAGGGTTCGCATCAACAACAACTTTGATCGAATCAGCAAGCACTTCTGTAGCGATCATTTCGGCATGCACATCAATAGCTTGTTGGACATTGACATTTCCTGTCACTGTCGCACAAATGCGGTCTGTAATATTGAGATCGATACCTTTGCGTGCTTCTTGAATTGCACGAATGATGTCGCGCGCTATACCTTCGCGGGCCAACTCAGCCGTAACGTTCATATCTAATGTCACGATAGTTTCTCGATCATCAAGCGCTCGTGCCCTGTTCGCATCAAGAGGTTCAAGAACAAGAACATACTCATCCCCAGCAAGAGTAACTCCCCCGACAGTCATCACGTCGTCAACAAGAGTCCAATCTTCTTTTTTATACCCAGCAAACACTTTCGGTGCATCGGCTCCATGTCGCGGAGCCATGACAGCAGGAACAAGGTTCAATTTTTGCTTTCCATACGCACTGGCATCGCTTTCAATGCGAATATTCTTCACATTGATCTCATCTTTAATGATGTCAGCGAAACGTTCAACCAACAATGCGCGTGGACCCGACACAATAATTTCATTGAGTGGTAGACGCGTACGAAGATTCGCGGCACGACGAATAGCCAAAGCATTCGAACACACTTCTCGCACTAAGTCCATGGCATCAATCAATTCTTGATCTTGGGGAAGGAGCTGCGCATCTTCCAATGGCCAGGTTTCCAAGTGAACACTCAATCCATCGTTAGCCGACACTTGCGGAGCATGAAGACCACGCCAAATGTTTTCAGAAATCAACGGCAACAACGGTGCAACAGCACGACAGGTCAGATCGAGAACAGTAAACAATGTGTCATACGCATTTGTTTTATCAGCATCATGTTCGTGTCGCCAAAAGCGTTCACGAGAACGGCGGATAAACCAATTGGTAAGCACATCCAAGTGACTTTCAAACAGACTGCTCGCCAAAAACAAATCGATGTCATCGAGTGCCCTGCTCGTGTCTTCAATATAATGGCGCGTTTTGGCCAACATATATCGATCAAGGATATTGTCCGAGTCAGCAACATGTTTCCCGGCGATCTTGTCGCTGTTCGCATACAAGGTAAAGAAGTAATAAGAATTCCATAACGGCAAGATCGCGCTACGTGTTGCATTAGCAAATGCGTCACGATCGACGATTAAATCGAGCCCGCGCAAGATGGGCGAACTTTGCAGCAACCAACGCATTGCATCCGAACCAAACTCGTCAAACATCTCGAGAGGGTCAGGATAATTCTTCAGGCGCTTCGACACTTTTCGGCCATCAGAACCCAGAACAATTCCATGCGAGACACAGGTTTTGAACGCAGGCTTGTCGAATAACGCTGTTGCTAATACATGCATGGTGTAAAACCATCCGCGTGTTTGGTTGATGTATTCCACAATAAAGTCGCCAGGAAAATGAGAGTCAAACCATTCACGATTTTCAAAAGGATAATGTACCTGCGCAAATGACATCGAACCAGATTCAAACCAGCAATCCAACACTTCTTCGACGCGACGCATCGTTGACTTACCCGTAGGGTCATCTGGATTAGGGCGCGTAAATGAATCGATTTCGGGTCGGTGTAAATCTGTCGGACGTTTGCCGAAATCGCGTTCGATTTCGTCCAACGAACCATACACGTCGACACGCGGATACGAAGGGTCGTCACTCTTCCACACGGGGATAGGTGACCCCCAGAAGCGGTTACGCGAAATTGACCAGTCACGCGCCCCTTCGAGCCATGTACCGAAACGACCGTCTTTCACGTGTTCGGGTATCCATGTAATTTCTTGGTTTAGTTCAAGCATACGATCTTTAATTGCAGTCACTTGAACGAACCACGAACTCATGGGCCGAAAGATCAACGGTTGATCGGTGCGCCAACAATGCGGATACGAGTGTCGATACGATTCGTGACGAATCACACGACCAGCAGCTTTGAGATCTTTCACGATATTCGAATTGGCATCAAAAACCATTTGGCCCTGATAATCAGGAACACGCGAATCGAATTTCCCTTGATGGTCAACGGCAACAGGAATTTCAATACCGTGTTGGTTGAGTAGTTCGAAGTCGTCTTCACCATACGGCGCTAAGTGAACGATTCCTGTTCCGTCTTCGGTCGTCACAAAGTCGGGAGCAAAAACTCTGAAAGCGTCAGGAGTCTCTGCAAAGAAAGGAAACAAAGGAGTATATGTTGTTCCTTGCAGGGTCTGACCCTGCAAAGTTGCGACAACTTCGGCTTCGCCGAGTTCTTTTTCGTATTTACCGAGCGCTGCTGTCGCCAAAATATAGGCATTTTGCGAACCTTCGTCGCCATGGATCACAACGCTGTATTCGATGTCGGGGCCAACAGCTAATCCAAGGTTTGAAGGGAGCGTCCACGGCGTTGTCGTCCACGCAAGAATACTGAGCGGCACAGAACCGAGCACACGAGAAAGTTGTACAGCTGCCGCTTCACTTAATTGATCAACAGAAAATGCAATAGTTAACGCGGGGTCATCGCGTTCACGATAGGAATCATCAAGTTTGGTTTCGTGGTTCGAAAGAACAGTTTCTGCAGCCCATGAATACGGCAAGACACGCATGCCTTCATAGATGAGACCCTTCTTATAAAGTTCACCAAAGGCCCAGATCACACTTTCCATGTAATCAAGATCAAGCGTTTTGTAATCATTATCAAAATCAACCCAGCGAGCCATACGCGTCACGTATTGTTCCCATTCATCTCGGTATTGCATCACCGACGTGCGACACGCATCATTAAACTTGTCGATCCCGTATTCGATAACAGCATTACGCCCTGAAATACCAGTCTCTTTTTCCGCCTTCATTTCCGCAGGAAGACCGTGACAGTCCCAACCAAATCGACGAGCAACACGCTTGCCCTTCATCGTTTGATATCGAGGTACTGTGTCTTTTACGAAACTTGTCACAAGGTGTCCATAGTGTGGAAGTCCGTTTGCAAAGGGTGGACCGTCATAAAAAACGTATTCACCGGCTTCTTTTTCATCGGTAGGATTATTCTTCTTTCCCTCAACTGATGCTTGAAATGTGCCGTTCTTTTCCCATATGGCCAAAATAGCTTCTTCGATCGCAGGGACGTTGGGGGAAGAAGTAACTTCTGGATAAATAGTTGTTGATGTTTCGCTGGAATTCACAGGAGCAGTTTAGTTACTAATCGATCAAAATAGTCAGCGGAATAACGGAACTTCTGTTTCATGTCATCCCGAGCTTGCGAGGGATCTCCGCGCAGCGGAAAATCGCGAACGTCCGCTGCGCGGAGATCCTTCGCGCTAAGGCCTCTGGATGACAATAATCAGCTCAGAATTGCACTTCGAATTCAGAAGGACAGGTAGAGAGATTCTGATTCTTCCCTTCCAGCCCCAGAAAACCGCAGAAAACTGGCGATTTGAAAGAAACCTTACAAAAACACTTCCCATATGATGCCGGTTTAGTGTAGAATGTACCAATTATCGTTTCTTAGGGGGAGCTGAAAACATGGAAGATTCGGAAAAATCTATTTCCGTAATTGAGTATGAAGGTAACGACCCCATCATCCTTCTGGAAAAAGAACTCCGCCGTCTGCCCGACATTCAAGCTGTTCGTGTCGTGGCTGGATATGACGGAGAGCCCAGCGAAGTTCATATCGTTGCAGCCCCCAATAAAGCACCCAAGCAATTAGTACGTGACATTCAATCTGTCGCCATTGCGAGTTTTGGTTTTGACATCGATCGCCGGCGCATCTCGATTGTGCAAATCGATGCACCTGAAACCGAATTTCTTTTCGACCGTGAATTCCGTCCGCGCATCATGTCCATCACTTCCGAAGCAACAGGTTTGCGTTCCACGGTTAAAGTCGCACTCGAGCACGAAGAAACTCAAGCACTGGGATTCGCAGAAGGATCCGTTGCCTCTGCTGCACGCCATCGTTTAATCGCGCAAGCAACTCTTGACGCATTGCGTCAGCTGGAACCCCTTGCAGAATCACTTGATGTTGATGCAGCTCAGGTTGTTCGCATCGGCGGAACTGACGTAGCTGTTACTACCGTGATCTTCGTCATTCCCCCAGAAGAACAAATTGTTTCTGGATCAGCAATCGTTCGTCAAGGCAATGAAGCAGATGCCATTGCACGTGCTGTTCTTGACTCAACAAACCGACGTCTACATATGTTGGTAAATAAACGCGGCTAA
>CALMUU010000234.1 GCA_937872965.1 uncultured Actinomycetes bacterium | reverse complement strand
TTCCCTGGCAAATGCTTGCAGCACGCACAGGTGCGGTATTGAAATACATTCCTATTGACGATCAAGCGCGCCTCGATTTAACAAACATCGATTCACTGCTCGACGGCGCAAAAATTCTTGCTGTTACCGCAGCAAGCAATGTCACAGGAACTCTTGTTGATATTGCTTCACTCGCTACGCGTGCACATAAAGTAGGTGCACTGATCCTTGTGGACGCATGTCAGTATGTTCCTCACTTAGCAACGGATGTTCAAGCATGGGATGCAGACTTTGTCGTCTTCAGCTCACACAAAATGCTTGGACCAACAGGCATTGGAGTTCTTTGGGGTCGCGAAGCTCTTCTCGATGCCATGCCACCCTTCCTTGGTGGAGGATCCATGATTAACGATGTGCGGCTCAATGACTTTGATCCGGCAGAACTTCCTGCAAAGTTCGAGGCGGGCACTCCTGCTTTTGTGGAAGCTGTCGGAACAATGGCTGCGATCGACTATCTGAATAATGTTGGATTTGAAGCAATGGAGGCGTACGAACGCGAACTCACTACTTACATGCTCGATATGTTCTCTTCTCGCTTTGATGACACTGTGACTGTTCACGGTCCGAGCAACGTCGATGATCGATTAGGGGTCGTAAGTTTTTCTGTACGTGATATTCATCCCCACGATGTATCTCAATTGTTGGATGAATACGGAGTGTGTGTACGCGCTGGCCATCACTGCGCAAAGCCCCTCATGCGAGAGCTTGTCGCTAATGGATCTAAAGGAATCGGTTCTGCATCACGTGCAAGTTTGTATTTGTATAACAACACTGACGATATTGATGCCCTAGGTAACGCCCTCGATAAGGCACTGGCCTTCTTTAGCGTGCGCTAGATTTTGCAGGGTCAGACCCTGCAAGAAAAGTTATCCACATTTATCGTTAACCTGGCTTACTTTGCTTTATACTCAAGTATTTACTTTAGGATAGATATTATTGCTATGTAATGTACAAACATGTTATATACAGCTTGACAATAATGCATAAAGCTATATAATCAGATGTATGAGTGACGTAACAACGATGACAATTAAGATAGATAAGGAGCTCAAGAACGACGTCCAGAGAATTGCCAAACTCCTAGGCCTCCCCCTGTCGACTCTCATCAATATGTATTTGCGACAGGTAAGAGACACCGGCAAAATTGAATTTGAAGTCCCCTCGTGGGCAATGCCTGAGCAGATGACTCCCAAAATGGAAAAAATTATTGAAGAAGCCGAAGAAGCAAGAAGAAAAGGTGACGTTTCCCCAACGTTTACAGATGTTGAGTCTGCAATAGCGTGGTTGGAAGCTCCTGATGAAGATTGAATATCAAAAGAAGTTCAAAACACAGTACAATAAGCTTCCTTCTAAAGTTCAGAAAAAATTCAAAAAGCGTATCGCTCTCTTTACGATCAATCCAAGAGCACGCGAATTAAACATTCATCCCCTTAAAGGAGATTTTGAAGGTTATTTTTCTATGAATATAACGGGAGATTTTCGAGCGTTATTCCAAACTGATGGAAAATATTGCTATTTCGCTTATATTGGAACGCACTCCGAACTGTACTAACTAACACAGAATGAATGTGTCATTCTGTGTGAAACGAAGAATCTCTTCTAAAGACACTCTCGAACGTGAGATCCTTCACTTCATTCAGGATGACTAGTAAAGCTTGGAACGCACTCCGAACTGTACTAGCTCGCACGACCTTCGAGGATACTTTCTACGTCTTCCAGCGATACGCCAGCAGCCCTGATGGCAACGAGGACATGGTAAATGAGGTCTGCAGCTTCTTCGGCCACGGCCAACTCGTTCTGGTCCACACATGCAACAACAAGCTCAGCAGCTTCTTCTCCAATTTTTTTCATGCGCAAGTTACGGTCTGCAAGTAGGTCATCGGTATAACGGTTTTGCGGATCAGCAATACGATCACTAATCAATTGATCTAACCGTGCAAGAACATCATTTTTTTCTGTCATTGTTCATTTCCTTGTGTGACTGCTACGGACGGACCGTCGATAAAACATGTTACCGACCCTGTATGACATGCTGGGCCTTGAGGGTTCACTAAAGCCAAGATTGTGTCGTTGTCACAATCAAGGTGAAGCGAAACAACATCCTGGTAATGGCCACTCGTATCGCCCTTGTGCCAAAGTCCGCGTGTGCGAGATTGATAGAACATCTGGCCAGATTCCAGAGTCTTGGTCAGCGCTTCTTCGTTTGTGTACGCCACCATGAGAACATTACGTGTTGTTGCATCTTGGGCAACGACCGGAATAAGGCCATCGCCTTTGGCGAAGTCGCACTTGTCAAGAAAAGCTTGTTGATCAGTGTTCATTACGCCATCGATTCGCGCTCTCGCACGGGCAGACCTGCAGCTCGCAATGCATCTTTGATAGCACCAATCGTTGTGGTTCCATCGTGAAGAATTCCTGCAAGTAGTGCAGCATCACCAGAATGCGTTCGATAAAGATTAATAACGTCTTCTATTGTTCCAGCACCACCGGATGCAATAACAGGAACGCTCACTACATCGCGCACTGCTTTGCAGAGATCGAGATCGTAACCATCGCGCGTTCCATCTCGATCAATACTGGTTAAGAGAACTTCGCCTGCTCCAAGTTCGCCAGCGCGTTGTGCCCAGGAGACAGCATCGAGTTCAGTACCCGTTGAACCACTGCGAACAACAACTTGCCAGGAGTCCGTGCTTCCCTCTTTTAATCGAGCATCGATACTCACCATCACGCACTGCGCACCGAAACGCTCGGACAACTCGGTAATGAGCTCGGGGGTATCAACAGCGGCCGAGTTAATTCCAACCTTTTCTGCACCCGCAAGAAGAGCGCTGGTCGCATCAGCGACAGACCGGATACCCCCACCTATTCCCACAGGAATGCTGACAGTATCTGCAATGTCTTCCATTGTGTGAAAAAACGTCGTGCGCCCGTCTTGAGTTGCAGATATATCGAGCAAAATCAGCTCATCTGCACCTTCATCTTGATAGCGCTTTGCCAACTCAACAGCATCACCCACATCGCGAAGATTTTTAAAGTTCGTTCCCTTGACAACTCGACCATCAGCAAGATCTAAACACGGAATTAAGCGTGTGCACACAACGCTGGCCGCAAAGTTTGAGTTGTCAACATCGGTTTCGATGTCACTCATCGCTACTCATCTATTGTCCACTCTGCTGCACCCTTGGTGCTAAAAACACTTCCGGAGTCTTGCATTGCTTGACGCAGACACATACCCAACCCCTTGAAGGCAGCTTCGATGATGTGATGTTCGTCGACACCGCGCAAAACACGAACATGAACATTACATTTGAAGTTCTCGGTGAGCGAACGAAAGAAGTGTTCATATTCAACAGTAGGTACCGGGCCTTGATAAAAGTTGCGTTCAACTAAATCAACAGTCACTTCGACCAGAGCATCATCCATAGGAACCCGCGCAACTCCATAACGTGCACATGTATCAGGTGTCGCTTTACGCAAGGCAACGCCAAGAGTAATTGCGACGTCTTCAGAGATATGGTGACTCAAATCACCCGTTGCTTGAACGGAAAAGTTAAGACCGGAATAGCGAGACAGCGTCGCGAGCATGTGATCAAGGAATTCCAGTGTCGTTGTGTGCACAGGCGCGTCTGTGAGTTGCGTACCGGGCGCAGGAATAGAAACAACAATATTTGTTTCCTTGGTTGCTCTTTTTATTTGTACCATGTTTGCCTCTCGTCACACCGTCCGCAGGGGACCTTGTGATTGTCGTCAGTTATATTGCTCTTCTTGAAGTTCTCTTGCCAAATCCGGATGGGTATATATGGCAGCACCCAGCACAACTTCGTTGATACCGGCGGCCTGTAGGGTATTCACGTCATCGACAGTCGTAACCCCGCCCGACGCCACAATAGGCAGATCCGTAAGGCTCCTAATATAAGAAAACAACTCGTGATCAGTTCCTTGTCGTTTTCCTTCAACGTGGATTGCTGTGACAAAAATGCCCGCAACATCCAAGTCGGTAAATCGTACAATGATTTCTTCTAAAGAAAACTCACTCGATTCTTGCCAACCTGAAACACGGACCTCTCGCCCATCAACTTCAACAGCAACAAATAATTTACCGGGAAACGCCTTCACACATTCTTCAAACCACTGTGCATCTTTAATAGCTTGTGTTCCCACAACAACATGAGAAGCACCTGTATCAAGAATTTCTTCGATATCTTGCGTACTTCTGATTCCTCCACCGACACGAATATCGACAAGTTCGTTTTCGTTTGCGAGTTGAGTAAGTTGTTGAACTAAAGAAATGTTCGTTCCACGACCGGTTGCGCGATCGAGGTCAATGACGTGAAGATTAGGAAAACCTTTGTCGATCCAATCTTGGGCAACTGCTACTGGATCAGGCAATCGGAAAAGTTCGTTGTCGTATGAACCTCCGACAAGCTGAACACATTGGCCATCACGAAGATCAATTGCAGGTCGCACAATCACGAGAGAACCTCTGCAACAAAAGAGTGAACGAGACCCACTCCAGCAAGATCGCTTTTTTCCGGGTGGAACTGCGTACCTAAGACATTGCCCGAACGCACGATTGAAGCAAACCGATCATCTTCGTAGGTGGTCCAACCAGCAACAATACTTTCGTCATTAGGCCGACACGCAAAACTGTGCGCGTAATATGCCCAGGGGACTGAGCTGGGAGCACCAGATGCATCAACAATTTCGTTCCATCCCATGTGAGGAACGCGTTGCGCTGTCAGGCTCGTAACATTACCCGAGAAAATTCCTAAACCTTCTCCATCACCTTCTTCACTCTTGTCAAAGAGGAGCTGCATTCCTAAACACACGGCCAAGGTGGGTTTCCCGCCCTTGATTGCAGCAACAAGATCGTCTTTCCAGCTCGCCAATTGTTCAGTGGCCGCCCCAAATGAACCCACACCGGGCAACATGATGAGATCCGCGGTCAATACCTGATCGTGATCTCTTGTCACGACAACTTCGACATTATCTCCATTGGTCAGGGGAGTCGCTTCAAGCACACGCGTAACGGAACGAATGTTCCCTACCCCGTAGTCAATGATTGCTGCAGTGCGAGTCATGACTGCTCACTTCTCAAAACGTCCAGGACCTTCGTCAAGACTTCACGCGGAGCAATCGTCACCCGTATTCCTGATCCATATAAAGCAAGATCATCAAAAATCCGCACAGCGATTTCGGCTCGCGCAAATGCTTGGGCCAATTGACCGGATACTTCCATAGGAATAAAAACGAAATTTACATCGCTCGCCAATGGAGCAAAGCCGAGTTCAAAGAGCTCACCGAGAAACCATTCCCGTTGCTCACGCACTTGCTGGACAACGGATGACAGCCACGTTTTTTGAGTAAGTGAATCATGTGCCGCAGCAAGTGCAATTGCATTTGCCTTATAAGGTCCCCGGAGAGCTTCTGCAGCAACTATTACTTCCCTGTTTCCCAATCCGTAACCTATGCGCAGTCCTGCTAGCGCGTGAAGCTTGGAGAATGTCCGAAGAATAACTATGCGAGGATTTTCTTTCAGAAGATCAAGACAATTATTCTGAGCAAATTCGGCATACGCTTCGTCAATAACAATAAAACCTTCGTATCGATTCACTAGCTCGTCAATGCGTGCACGACTGATGGGCAAACCTGTGGGATTATTAGGCGAACAGAGATAGATCAGTTTTGATGGTACCGCAAGAAACTTATCGACATCAATCGATCCATCTGCTTCTAGTTCAATTCCTACAACATTTCTATCGTTGTATTGAGCAAAATAACCAGCCATAGGAAATGATGGCATGGGATTAATAATCGTTTCTCCTGCTTGAGTGCACGCTCGAATAATGCAGTCAAGAACATCGTCTGTTCCGCAACCAACCACAATATTATCCAGAGGATTATCGCCAAGATACTCTTCATAATTACGTGCTAATTGCTGCTTTACGCTCGCTCCATATATTTCTGGATACCGGGACAGGTGTACCGCAGGGTCATTCGCGAGACTAGTAATTAGATCGCGCACGCCAGGTGCCATACCCCACTGACTGGTGTTATCACTAAGGTCATATGTAACAGGCTTACGGAGAGGATCGTACAAATTCACATTGCGAACGCGTTCAGGTAAAAGTGACGTCACATCGTTATTGCTCATGGGATCAATCTTTCTATGCGGGACACGAGAATGCCGTGCACCCCAATAGCCGTAAGTTGAGGAATAATGGTGTTGAGTTGGTCGGCCTCAATCACAACGTGGAGTGCCACGATCTCGTTATTCCCATACAGGTCAATGACGGTAGGTGAAGCAAGACCAGGAACAAGTTCGCGCACTTGATCGAGTGCATTCTTCGGGACATTCATCATCACATAGCGTTTACCCCGAGCGTTTAATACCGCCCCTAAAGCATCACAAAATGTTCGCGCTTCTATCGACTTGAGAGAGTCGCCCTCGATACCAAAACCACGTGAAGATACAATGCATGCTTGTACCTCACGAAGGGTTTCGATTTCTTCTAGGCCATTCGAGTGAAGCGTGGCTCCTGTTTGAGTGAGATCGACAATCGCATCTGCAATTTCCAAGCGTGGTGCAATCTCTACAGAACCAGAAAGAGAAATAATCTGAACATCGATTCCCATTTTCTCTCCCCAGGACTTTGCCAAATATGGAAAGGATGTTGCTACGCGAATGGATTTGGGAGGATTCTCTTTATATTGCTTTTTCCACTCCGGTGGTGCCGCTAAAACTAAACGACATTGAGACAAAGGAAGTGACGTAATAAGATCGACTTCGCAGTTGGATTCTTCCACTAAGTCAGTTCCAGTAATTCCTAGATCTACAATTCCGTCGGCCACGACAGTAGGAACATCATCGGCACGGACGAACATTGCTTCAATGTTGGGAGATAGACGAGCAAAAAGAGCACGGCCAAGATCCACATCAGACCAGTCATATCCTGCATCTTTGCAGAGCGGACCAAGTTGATCGGCAATACGACCACGCTTAGGAAGCGCAATACGAAGCGCAGGGTGAGATTCGGATTGATTCATTATTTCTCGTTTCCCTTTGCAGGGTCTGACCCTGCAAAATTGTTGTTTTCTACTCGCGCGACGGAGCTCATTCCATGACCTACAAGTCCTTCCATGTCTGCAAACTCTTTCGATGCTTGCGCGAGAACAGGGTACGACTCAGCAGTTATTGAAATCGTGGATTTTCGATTCATGAAGTGGGACACCGATAAGCCTGACGTAAAACGCGCTGTTCCATTTGTGGGAAGAACATGACTTGGACCTGCAACGAAATCGCCTAATGGTTCTGCAGAGTAACTACCGATGAAGACCGCTCCGGCATTGATCAAGCCTTGCGCGTCGAGCCCAGAATCAAGTGTTTGAACCTCAACGTGTTCAGGGGCACAATTATTTGTGAGCTTCACAGCGGTCTCAATATTGTCTGTGAGCACAAGCAACAGCGTATTGTCCCATACCTGCAGAAACCCAGGGTTACCCACAATGCGATCTTTGATTGTTTCTAAGACTTGAGCAACTGAATCAATCAGTTCCTGTGAATCGGTAAGTAGCACAGCAGCCTCCAACCCCGAGCCGTGTTCCGCTTGGGCAATCAGGTCGCAAGCAACTGCGTAAGGTTCTGCCGTGTCGTCGGCAATGACAAAACATTCTGAAGGACCAGCCACCATGTCGATTCCAACAGTTCCAAAGAGTTGTCGTTTGGCTTCGGCAACATATTGATTTCCAGGGCCACAAATAAAGTCGACACGATTAATTGTTTCTGTTCCGTAAGCAACAGCCGCGATTCCCTGTGCCCCACCCGCAAAAATGATTTCTGTAATGCCTGAGAGCATCGCCGCATATACAACTGCCGGGTTTAAAGGTCGATCACTCGGAGACGTCACCATAACAATCTCAGACACTCCCGCAACTCGGGCAAGTGCTGCGGTGTGAATTGCAGTCGACACTAACGGGAAAGATCCTTGAGGGACATAACATGCGACTCGATCAAAAGGTCGAAAGACTTCTCCAACTATTTGGCCATCGGGTGCGATTGCACTCCAGGAAGAAGGCATGCTCTGGGATGCAAACCATGAAATATTTGCAACGGCCAGTTCGATCGCTTCGATTTGATCATCAGTTAATGCAGGTCGTGCAGTTTGTTTGCAATACTCTTCAAGTTCAACTCTGCTCATTATTCGAGGTGTACCTGTATCGATGGAGTCGAACGCTCGCGTGAAATCACATACCGCCGCATCACCACGCAAGCGGACATCTTGTAATACAGCGGCAACTTTTGCCATAAGCGCAGCGGCATCTTTTTCATCTCGACGAAGAAGTTCGGGAAGATCAATTATCTGGGTTGTGGAGTTGATGATTTGCATGATTTCCTATAGTTTAAAGGGGTAAAGGTCGCGATATTCACGCGTACGGGCACAAAAAAACCCGCCTTCTGGGCGGGTACAAAGTTTTACGTCAACGTCAGAGTTTACGCGCGCTTATGCACCCACCAAAATATGGTGATGCACATGAGCGGAAGCGAAACGAGTTGTCATAACCACCAGTATAGGTGGATACATATCTTCGAGTCAACCTTGCTGTCATCCTGAGCTTGCGAAGGATCTCCAGCTTAATGACACAAGTTCAATATTGAGATCCTTCGGCTTAAGCCTCAGGGCTCCCTATGGTCACTTCGATACTGACAGGACAGTGGTCCGAGCCCATTACATCCATGTGAATTTCGGGATTGCTCACAGATTTTAAAAGAGATTTACTGACCATCCAGTAGTCAATACGCCAGCCCACATTTCTCTCGCGAGAGTTTGCAAAGTTCGACCACCACGAATACATATCGGGCTTTTCAGGATAGAAGTGTCGGAAGGAATCAATAAAACCTGATTCAATAATGTTCGTGAATCCTTGGCGTTCTTCGTTGGTAAATCCGTGCTTGCCCACATTGCCTTTGGGATTAGCCAAATCAATTTCTTGGTGAGCAACGTTGAGATCCCCACAAAAAAGAACAGGCTTTTTCTTTTCTAGTTGCTTCATGTATTCCAGATACGCAACATCCCAATAGAGTTCGCGCATGGGCAGCCGTGTGAGGTCATCCTTTGAATTCGGCGTGTACACAGTTGACACAAAATATTTCTCAAACTCCAGAGTCAAAACGCGACCTTCCGTGTTTGTGTCACCATAGTTATCAGACAGTGTATATTTCGACACGATATCGTCAGGAAAATCCAACAGCACGTCGACTGGTTCTACTTTCGTAAAAATTGCCGTTCCGCTATACCCTTTACGCGCTGCTGAGTTCCAGTATTCCTCATAGTCGGCAAGGTCAATCTCGACTTGTTCTCGTTGAGCCTTCGTCTCTTGGAGACATAAGATATCTGGTTCGTGCTCTTGAATAAAGGGCAAGAATAAACCCTTCTTATGAACGGCTCTGATTCCGTTGACATTCCAGGAATAGAACCTCATACCACCCTTTTCTCAATGTGTTGGCTGGATAAAGCGTCGTATACGACGCTTTATCCAGCCAACACAACCGTTTATTTGTCGGAAACACCTTCAGCTATTGCGTCAACCAAAGATTCTTCTCCACCATCAGCTCTTACACGCTCCACGTGAATTTGTGGAATGATCTTGTCGAGCCACTTCGGTATCCACCAGTTTTTGTCTCCCAACAATTCCATGGTCGCTGGAACAAGCAACATACGAACAATGGTCGCATCGAGGAAGACCGCAACGCTCAAACCAAGTCCCATTAACTTAAGAGCACGATCGTCCGCCAGGACAAAGCTGCCGAAGACGCAGACCATGATCAAAGCTGCAGCGGTGATCACACGTGCTGTTGCAGCTAATCCATGAGTGACAGCAGCAGCGTTGTCTTTGGTATCGTCGTATTCTTCTTTAATTTTGCTCAGTAAGAAGACTTCGTAATCCATTGACAGACCAAACACGATGGCAAAAAGCATCATGGGTGCCCACGGCTCAATGGGACCGGGCGCGCCGATTCCAAAAAGTTCTCGCATCCATCCCCATTGGAAGATGGCAACAACCACACCATAAGCAGCGCCAATCGAAAGCATATTCATAATCACAGCTTTCAGTGCAACAAGCAACGAACGGAATACTGACATAAGCAGCAAAAAGCTTAGGAGTAAAACTGCACCGATAAAGTAAGGAACTTTTTCTGCCATGACATCAGCAAAATCCACGTTCCCTGCTGTCAGTCCACTGAGGTACACTTTCGCACCTGTACCATCGACGATGTCTGGGATTGTGTCTTCTCGCAGCGTATGAATAAGTTCGGTAGTTTTTTCATCCTGCGGAGATGTAGAAGGAAAAACCTGTATCGGAACAATACCGTTTTGCTCTTGACTGTTGCCAGAAGACGACTGGCTTTGGTCCGATCCTCCAGCGCTTTGTTTTTTTAAGAAGGCAGAAGAAGGAACAACTTGAACAACACCAGGGGCATCCTCGATACCCGCCACAATCTTTTGTAAAGATGCAGGGTCTGTTGCTTGCGATAAATCGACAACAGTAAAGATGGGGCCGTTAAAACCGGGACCAAAACCCTTAGCCAAAGTGTCGTAGGCACGCTTTGTTGTTTGTTTATCTTTCCCGTTTCCTTCGTCAGTAACTCCAACGCGCAGGCTCAATAACGGTATAGAAAGCACAAGCAGAATCGTTACTCCCAAAGCAGCGGCAAACCAAGCACGTCGTTGAATAAATTCGCTCCAACGTACCCACACTGCTGGCTTATCAGGAACAGTTTTGCGGTGTGGAAGGGAAAACTTATCGAGGTTACGACCAATGGGCGAGCCAAGCAAAGCAGGGACGAAGGTCAGCGATGCTAATACCATGACGGCCACAGCTGTCGATGTGCCAATAGCTAATCCTGAAATAAAATCAATATTGATAACGAGCATGCCTAAGAGTGAAATCACAACGGTCATTCCCGCAAAGAGAACCGCCGCTCCAGCCGTCGTCATTGCTTCCATTGCAGCTGCTTCGCGATCAGGAGTTCTCTTGAGGGCCTCTCGATAGCGCGTCACAATAAAGAGCGCGTAGTCAATACCCACACCGATACTGATCATTTGTGCAACATTGGTCGTAAAGTTGGGAACACCAATGACGTGCCCCCACAAAGTAATCAAACCACCACCTATACCAATACCTACGAGTGCAGAAAAGATAGGAAGACCGGCAGCAACAAGTGATCCGAATGCGATAAGAAGAATAACTAACGCTGCGAGAATACCGAACAATTCACTTGCCGGAAACTCAAAATTTGCAAATGCAAAGCCACTGAATTCAACATTAATGTCATCGCGAAGTTCTTTCGCGGCATCAACAGTTGGCTTTCCTAAGCCTTCAATTTCGGCATCACTTTCGAAGGTGACCGTCGCAAACGCTACCGTGCCATCTTTGGAAATTTGCCCTACATGCTGAGGATCAAAGGGTGACTCAATAGCTTGAATCTTTGTCTTCTTATTCTTCTTTATCACTTCATCAAGATATGCATCGATCTCTTCTTGATGGCTCGCAATTCCATCATCGCTCTGGAAAATTATGCGACCAGTTTTTTCGGATGCGCGCGCGGCTTGTTCAGGAAGTTTCTTTTCCAAAAGCTGGAGGGCACGTGTTGAATCGGTATTTTCGAGAGTGCCCTGTTCAAGCCACTTAGGGCCTGCTGCCATACTTAAGACACTGATGCCAATAAGAATCAAGATCCATGCACTTATTACTAAGCGATAACGACGGAAACAATAACGACTGATGGCATAAAGCATGGGCGGTATTCTACACTGGAGACATGTCATCTTTAGAAGATCTGTATCGAGAAGTTATCCTTGACCACTATCGCGCTCCACGCAATCGCGGGGAGCTCGCGTCACCTCCCGCCATCAAATCTGAAGGGAAGAACCCTGTGTGTGGCGATGAGCTGACTCTGTACCTCGATGTCGAAGATGGGGTTGTCCGTGACATCAAAATGTCGGGCATAGGTTGCTCCATTTCTATGGCCAGCGCTTCCATGATGACAGCAGCCGTGAAAGGTCAACCAGTAGACTTTGCGCGTGAAATTATTGTGAAATTTAAAGAACTCATGGATATCCATGAATCTGCACTAGAAAAAGAGTCCGATTCGAGCAAAGCCGCTCCCTCGACGGGAGGTTCTCTAGAAAAGATCAAACTCGGGGAACTCGACGCGCTAACCGGAGTGGTCAAATTCCCGGTCCGCATCAAATGTGCCACTCTGGCCTTTAATACCTTGGGAAATGGACTTGATTCCGCAGAGGGTCAAGGTGCCTCAAACGTGGCCAGTAGCGAATAAGTCGGCATCATTTCCTAAAAACCCTGTTAAGAAGGCTCTTTTCGTTTTAGACAGCCCCGAGGGAATACGCTATAGGAGACAGCTGTTTGCTTTATATACGGGACGATATCGGAAATTGAGTCTCGACAAACAGGATATATTAGTACACAATAGGGGATAACCCCCACATAAACGAAAAGGACAGCGCCATGGAAAACGTCACGCTTCTCCTCCTCATAGACTCCAAACTCGATGAACTGAAGAACCGTGAGATGATTGCTGGTGCCGAAGTTGTTGACTTTCTGCTTGATCTTCGCAATGCTGCCGTCGCAGCACCACACGAAGACACAAACCGAGAACTTATCGCCCAATAATTTCAATTCGTATCGGCTAAAATAAAGAGAATCTCTATTTGGTCGTCAAGGATACGTTGTTGAAAAAAATTATTACTTCCCGTATTTTCCTGGGCTGTTGTTCCGGCGCACTTGCTCTTGTCATAGTTGTCGCTATTGGCTATTCAATCCGAGAAAATGCCGACGCCACCCCAGTTCCTAAAACTGTGTCCACATCGACATCAACCACAACATCATCGACAACAACGACAACACTCCCCCACGTCCTTATTCAACCTGCAGCGGCAGCACTCCCGCTTGTGGGGGCTGGACAAACTATTGGATCGGGTACAAATTCTCCCAACGTTGCTCTTTATGAGCAGCGCCTTGCGGATTTGAAATTCGACCCAGGTCCCATCGACACCATCTACGATGCAAAGACTGTCTTTGCAGTTCAAGGATTACAAAAACTTAAAGGTCTCTCTCCAACTGGACGCATCGGTGATGCCGAAGTCGCAGCGCTCAATGCGTTCCAATATGACACTCCTGCAGGGTCACTCGAAGAACCAACACGTTTTGAAGTAAACCTGGATAACCAAGTGGGAATTCTTTATAAGGATTATCAAGTACGGCTTATCACCACTGTTTCTACCGGTGCCGGTTATAGCTACAGTTATAATTCAGAGCGCACGGGCAAACACGTAAAATCAGTAGCTATCACACCTACTGGAAAATATGCTTTCGGACGTCGTTATAAAGGTTGGGAAAAGAGCGACTTAGGACGTCTTTACAATCCTGTCTATTTCAATGGCGGTATTGCTGTACATGGCTACACGTCCGTTCCCACTAAAGCTGCAAGTCATGGATGCGTTCGCATTCCTATGTATATTGCTGAGTATTTTCCGAGCTTGGTTGCTGCTGGTGAACCTGTGTACATAACCGCCGCTGTAGCAGTTGCGAATATACCGGATAGATACAGCAATATTGCTACAACGACTACGACTACGACAACAACTCTGCCCGTAGAAACAACAACTACCACTGCGGATACGACTCCTGCACCAGTCGTGCCGCCACCCCTTTGATTCATATTTCTTAAGCCACGCGTAATTCTACGTTCACGCCGTATACCTTGTGTTGGAGCGCCAAAGACTCATGTGGTGAGTCTCATTTAAGCAAACACTTGTCGTCATTGAGCGTTTTGTCGATTGAGACTCGTGTGTTGAGCTTCTCGCGCTCCAACACGCTCGTCGAAAACGATTCTGGACTTACCCGCGTTAACTAAGGAGGTCCGTTCTCCTTATTACATCAAACTTCCAAGCCTTGTCGCGAAGCGGAAAATCTTGTACGTCCGCTGCGCGGAGATCCCTCGCAGGCTCGGGATGACAAGTGAGGACGGACCTCGCACTTAACCTAGCTAAGCGGAAATGAAACTTTCGTAGCCTTTAGCTTCAAGTTGTTGAGCAAGCTCGATTCCGCCGCTGTGCACGATCTTTCCCTCAGCAAAAATATGAACGTGTGTTGGATTCAAATACGTTAACAGTCGATCGTAGTGCGTAATCGCTATAACTCCCAGAGAATTTTTGTGTACAAGTCCGTTGATCTTCTCGGCGATGACGCGCAATGCATCCACATCCAAACCGGAATCGATTTCATCTAAGATCACATACTTTGCATTGCTTACTGCAAGCTGAAGAGTTTCCATACGCTTGCGTTCTCCACCCGAGAACTCATCATTAACACCACGATCAAGAAACGCTTGATCGATTTCCAGCGATTGAGCCTCGATAGAAATTTTGTCCGTCACGTCACCGTAAACGCTGCCCAACAAAGCTCCTACCGGAACACCAGGTATTTCTACTGGATATTGCATCGTTGCAAACATGCCGGCACGGGCACGCTCAAAGGTGGGTAAATTTTCAATCCGCGTCCCGTCAAGCGTAATTGTTCCCGCAGTAACGTTATATCGAGGATGTCCCATAACTGCATGAGTCAAGGTCGACTTCCCTGAACCATTAGGGCCCATCACCGCATGAATTTCTCCAGGCAAAACGGTTAGTTCAACTCCATGCAAAATCTGTTTTGTTCCGTCCGTGAGCTCGGCATGTAGATTCTTAATTTCCAGCATTATTGCTCTCTTCGTCTAACAAAATCCGTCCATCACGTACAATGACCTCGTACGTTTGTACCGGTTGCGTCGCTGGCAAACATCGAGCATCACCTGTTGTAACATCAAAAAGCGCACCGTGTTTCGGACATTCGACTTCCTTTGCATCCACATCCAATGATCCTTCGGAGAGTGAATAATCTGCGTGCGAACATCGATCATCGAGAATATATATCGAGCCTGAAATATTTATCAGACACAGCTGTCGATCACCGATGTCAACTCGCAACATTGCACCGTCTGCAATATCATCAATTGAAGCCAGATCAATCATGCGGTCTCTGCCTTCTCGACACTTTCAATACTCTCACGTTTAACAGCAAGTGTAGAAATCTTCTTGTTCACACTCCGACGCAAAGGAGCAATGAGTGCAGGCACGCTTAAGCGAGAAAAAACATCTTCAAAAAAACCAAGGACGATGAGTTTTTCGGCATCAGCCGGAGACACACCACGGGTAGCGAGATAATAGAGCTGCTCTTCATCAACAGGACCCACAGTTGAACCATGCGAGCATTTCACATCGTTCGCTTCAATCATCAGATTAGGGATGGATTCCGCATGCGCTCCGTGATCGAGCACGAGGTTACGATTTGTTTGATACGCCTGTGCCCCTTGAGCTACTTCTCGAAGGTGGATCATGCCCGAATATACACTCCGAGCTTTGTCTTCAACTGCGCCCTTAAATAGAAGGGTTGATGTCGTTCTTGGGGCACGATGATCTTGAAGAGTACGAAAATCAAGAAGCTGTTCGTTGTCTCCGTAATATACTGCCATGACATCACTTGTGGAACCTTGTTCCATGAGAGAAACTTCACCGCGGAGGCGCGCGTATTTCCCACCCAAACTTACCGTGGATGATTCAAAATGTCCATCACGATAGACATGGGTACGATGCACACCAATATGTGTTGTATCAGGACCATCCTCTTGCGTCGTCAAGAATTTAACGTGAGCATTTTCTTCTACAATGCATTCGGTAATAGAACTCATGAAAATGTGTTGATCGCTTGATTCAAACCGTTCGATGACACTTGCCTGAGCATTACGCCCAACGTGTACCAAGGTTCTATCAAAAACAGCAACATCGTCACCTTCACACCAGTGGACGATCACAATGGGGTTCACACATACAACAGAATCAGGAATGTACACATAAGTACCGCCCGTAGACATTGCTTCATTCAGCAAGGTGAAAGTATCTTCGGTTTCTTGTACTACGGTTCCCAGATGAGCAAGTATGTGTTCACGCACGTCACCCTGCGCTTCAGCAATCCCCGTTACAACAACACCCTGGGCTTCGAGTTCAGGGTCAAGAGCGTGGTGTACAACTCTTCCATCACGAACGATGACAAGTGCGCAGTGATCTCCTGCCTCTGCTGCAACAACACCTCCACCGGGTGTGCTATTTTCACCTGGATTGCCGACTTCGCTTGCCGTCAAGGGACGATAATCATTCAGATCGAACCGGTTGATATCGGTGTAACGCCACAGTTCTTCCTCAGTAGTAGGAAAAGATACATCGTGCACGCGAGCAACGTATGTGGCACGGCGCTGTGCCAACCACTCGGGGCCAGGAAGTGCAGCTGACGCTGACTCTAAATCGAACGTGCGTGAATCGAGAACAGGAGAAGCAGGTATGGTCATCCCACAGAATCTTCCATATTTATTTCAATCAAGCGTGTCAGCTCCACAGCATATTCCATGGGCAAAATAGAAACAATGGGTTCAATGAAGCCATTAACAATCATTGCTGTCGCTTGGTGTTCGGAAAGTCCTCGACTCATGAGGTAGAACAACTGAGCATCTCCCACCTTTGAAACCGTCGCTTCATGGCCGATGCGTGCGTCTTTTTCTTCAACTTCCATATAGGGATAAGTATCGCTTCGTGACTCTTCATCAAGAATCAATGCATCGCATCGCACATGAGACTTCACATTTGTCGCGCCCTCTTCTACGCGAACGAGACCTCGATACGTTGTTCGCCCGCCATCTTTGCTGATGGATTTCGAATCAATCACGCTGGTTGTTTCGGGTGCAGCGTGTGTCATTTTTGCGCCTGCATCTTGATGTTGATCTTTGCCTGCGTAGGCAACGGAAAGGACTTCTCCGTGTGCTTTAGGGCCGGTCAAAACAACAGCAGGATATTTCATCGTTAATTTAGAACCGAGGTTGCCATCGACCCACTTTACCGTTGCCTCTTCTCTCGCTTCGGCACGCTTGGTCACAAGATTGTACACATTGGGAGACCAGTTCTGAATCGTGGTGTACTGAATGGTTGCACCCTTTTTCGCCACAAGCTCAACAACAGCAGAGTGAAGAGAATCGGTGGAGTACACAGGTGCAGAGCACCCTTCGACGTAGTGCACGTTTGAACCTTCGTCGGCGATAATTAACGTGCGTTCAAACTGCCCTGCGTTTTCTTCATTGATTCGAAAGTACGCTTGGAGAGGCATTTCGACATCAACGCCGGGAGGAACATAAATAAACGACCCACCCGACCAAACTGCAGAGTTAAGGGCAGCAAACTTATTGTCTCCTGGTGGAATAATCGTTGCAAAGTGTTCACGAACGATATCTTCATGTTCGCGAAGTGCTTCATCCATCGAGCAAAAGATTATTCCCTTTTTTTCGAGCTCAACTTTATTTTTGTGCAGAACGACTTCAGATTCGTATTGAACAGAAACCCCAGAGAGGTACTTCTGCTCTGCTTCGGGAAGACCGAGACGTTCGTATGTTGCCTTCATCTGCTCGGGAAGATCATCCCATTCAGAAACTTCCTTGTTCGACGGCTTGAGATAGTAGTAAATATCATTGAAATCGATATCTGGCATATTCTCGGCAAACCAAGGAAGCATCGGCTTCTTTTCGAAACGCTCAAGAGCTTTGAGTCGAAAATCCGTCATCCATTGAGGTTCACTTTTCGAGTGAGAAATTTCCTTAACTACATCGATGTTAAGGCCTTTTTTGGGCTTGATGGCATAATCGACCTTGTCGGACCACCCGAGCTTGTACGCTCCTAAGTCAATATCCGGTTTTGCCATAATTATTCACTGCCTAACACCAACAAGGTTTCAGTCCTCTGAGGTTATAAAAATGTCACAAAGGGCACTTTCGTTACAAGCATTCTACTCAGCAAGTTACTAAAAAGCGATGCCTAGCAGTAACTAGAACAAAACCAAGCCAGCGATTATGCCCTCCACGAAGTTATTCTGGGGCTCAGCAATGACATTACGATGCATTAGAAGCGTTGGAGCGCCAAAGACTCGCCAGACAAGTCTGATCCGACCAAACACTTTTTCGTATCGTGCGTTGGGGCGTTTGAGACTCATGTGGTGAGTCTTTGGCGCTCCAACGCAATCGGGATGACTGGCTACGCCAGTCAGTTGCCTCGTTTATTGAGCTCTGTCCCCAAACGAACCATTTCGTCTGCAGCCTTCTGTAGCGCTCCTAAGTCAAGTGGGTTCTTAGCTTTTTCGTATGCGTCCCCTGCTGCTGCAAGTCGACTAACAAGCTGTGCATCACTAAGTGTTGAGAGATCATTTGGATCATTAGGAGTTGGAGTTGGAGATGGAGATGGAGATGGTGTCGGAGTCGGTGTGGGAGTCGCAGAACCCGTACCCACGTTCTGCGTGAAAGGAACACACTTAGATGTTCCACTCACGAGAGCATCGATTGCTTCGTCAATGGAAGGAGCGCATATGGTCCGACCGCTCACTGAAACAGTGACATAGGTAAGTACAGGTCGTGAATCGTTCGTGTTGCCCTGGACATAAATCGGCTGTACATACACCACTGTATTAGCAACGGGAATAATCTGAAGTGGGCCACTCAGAACGATAGATCCTCGCTGATCGAGAAGAGTTACTTCTTGTGAATATTCTTTATCAGTATTGATCTGTCCCACCATCTGAGTCGGTGATAATGCCGACGTATCTGGATCAGCATCAAAAGAAATCAGCCTCATCTTGCCGTAATCGCTACCATCCGAACTAACGCTCAGGAATGAATCCATTTTAAAAGTACTTCGAATAGGAACGAATGCACGCGTCAATACAAACTGGGGGGACGTCATCGCAGTGTGCTGAATATATTGATAGAGCGGAGGTAACTGACCGCCTGTTGACTTAGCCTTGTCGGCGCGGCCACCCTGGACAGTAGTCACTACTGAGTTACTTGTAACTACATCTGTGCTGGCTGTACCACCAGGTGCTGGTTGCCAACGCTGCGAACCTTTCAATAAAACCGTCGGATCAGTAATGTGATAATCCGCATACACTTCCGTTTGTACATTGAAGAGGTCTTCAGGGTATCGGAAGTGGTCCACAATCTCTTGCGGGGCTTTCGATACATCCGTGAAAAGCTTGGGGAATGCTTGAGAATACGCCTTAATCAACGGGTCCTTTGAATCCACAACAAACAGCGTTACTTTACCCGTACGAGCATTAACAGTTGCCTTAACACTGTTACGCACATAGTTGAGTTTTTTCTTCAGAACGTTATTGGAGTAAAGATTATCCGTGCTCACATACTGTGAATAAGGATATTGATCGGACGATGTATACGCGTCAACGACCCATACAACTTCTCCATTGGTGACCACAGGATAAGGATTCGAATCTATGTCAAGGAACGGTGCGATTTTCTTCACACGAGCACCTGGATCACGCTCATAAACAATCTTTGACTTATCTGTCACCGCATCCGCAATCAAAATATTGTAATCACCGAAACGCAAAGCAAATGCTGCTTTTTTGATGGGATTATTAATTTTTACGCCACCTAAGTCACTCACATCGATCTTGTCATTAGTAGGCGTTTGCTCGGACTTGGTCGATCCGACAAAAACAAAATCTTCAAGACCTTCACCAAAGTAAAGACGGGCCTTTGCGCTCGAAAGATCTAAACCTTCGACAGGGGCGCTTTTCGATTCTGATGGAAGATCCGATACAAGATAATCGGGTTCATTACCTGTAATCACGGATGATCCGCTTGAAATTACTGCCCCAAATCCATGTGAATAGGTAGCATGACGCGATTGCCAAGAAGTATCGGGCAATGAATCAGATGCAACGAGTTCCCGTGCTGCAACAAACGCGGGAATGATTTTGCCGTCCATTTTGTAGCGATCACGATCCGAAGCCTTAAACTCATAGATCTGTTCTCCGCGCTTCTGTTGAAACCAGGGATCTAAGGAACTCTCATTCCATAAAAGAGAGTTCTTCAATACCGCTTTTACCTCTGGAGCTGTTTCTTTTGTAATTCCTTGAGTAAAGGCCACATCCGTAGACTCAACCTCATTGAGTCCATACGCTGTTCGAGTCGCTTTAATATTGCGTTCGGTAAATGACTTTTCTTTCGTATTGCGTGAAGGCTTAACAACAAACGTTTGAACAACTAATGGATACACATTCCCAATTACCAACGAAACGATCAACCACAATGCAATTGCCACCAAAGGAAGAACCACTCCCTTGCGATAGACATTCACCAAGAAAAGTATCGACGCAATAACAGCAACAAATATCAACAACCGGGTAGCAGGAAGTTGAGCGTTGACGTCGGTATATGTTGCTCCATCCACAGCACCTCGTGTCGAATGAACAAGTGCAAACCTATCAAAATAGTACTGAGCAGATTTAGCAAAGCCAGCAATAGCGCATAAAACAGAAAGGTGAATCTTAGCGGCGACAGAAATATGCCGCGCTGCTCTCTCGAGGCGAATAGAACCATTGATGTAGTGCGCACAAAAGGCAACAAGAATAAGAACGACAAGTCCTCCAAAGACCCAGCTCAATGCAAGACGAATAAAGGGAAGTTCGAAAAGGTAAAAGCCGATGTCTTTTTTAAAAAGAGGGTCTTTTGTTCCTACGTTTTGAGAATTTTGGAAAAGAATCCATTCTTTATATCGACCTACTGTCGAGCTCGCAAAAAGAGCACCGAACGCGATAGCAAGACCATTGCGAATTAAAGCTGTTTTAGATTTATATACCCGAGCGAGAGGAATGATCCATTCGTCAAATGTGGTGGCCAATGAATTCTTGCGGCCAAAATGCGTCGCAAGAAAAATAGTAAGTGCCACTAATAATGTCATGACGATAAATGCAACGGTTGGAACGAAAAGCCGCGCGCCAAGGAGCTTTTTAAAAGTTGCCCCTTGACCGAGAGAACTAAAGAGCAGTGAATCGGTGTAGAAAGTGGCTACTGATTTGAGACTCGTTATCACAAAGAAAGCGATAACGGCGATAATAACAATAACTATTGTTTTTTTCGAAGGTGGTCGAAACTCGACCGTTCGTACATTTTGGTTTACAGGCATGCAGCTATGCTAACAACCCCTTCTCCTGAGGAATGGATCGTCTAAATCTGAGCGAACAATCGGATAGAAATACTATGTCATTCCGAGCTTGTCGAGGAATCTCCGCGCAGCGGAATCCCATACGACCGCTGCGCGGAGATCCTTCGCTGCGCTCAGGATGACAAATCAAGTCACAGGGAGCGAGGGACGAGTGACCGCGAGGCATGTGCGCTTAGCGTACGTGCCGACTTATAAAGCTGTCAGAACACACCGGCAGCCCGAATGAGCTGGAGGCGCAAGTTGACCTGTGGGGAAAGATTCTCCTGCAGCGGTTGGCTCTAAAGCGTTGTCGTCACAATCAGGACACTGCCCTGCTTTTTCGACGCTCCAAGAAATTGTCACATCTCCCGATTTTTTTGCTGCAACAAGAACACCTGTGTTAAATGCTGAACACAAAGCATCGTAAAGGGCGTTTTTCAAATCAGAATTTCGCCATTCACGGTATCGAGCGCCCACGCGCGAAGTTGCATCCGCCTGATCGCCCTCGTCGATAGCAATGGCCAATGTTTCGCGAAGAGGAGCAACGATCCAGTTCACTGCACTCTTGAGAGCATCTTCTTCATAACTAAATTTTTCTGAAGATACTGTGGCAACACCTGCAGTAAAAACCTTTTCTAGATCTGTACGGATAGATTCTTCCCAAGTCTTGAGATGCGTTTGCTCATCGGGCAAAATATTTTCTGCAGCAACTCGCTTTTTCCCTTTTATCGTCCGTAAAGCTTCAAGAACTTCGTTTTGTTCGTCTTGAAGCTGTCTCTTTGCTTTTCGCAAAATTGTTGTCGTCACATTCGAAAGCGCATCATCGCGAACTGCGATCGGATCTTTTTTTGCAGCTTTTTTCTTTGCTTTCTTCGATACCTTCGTTTCAGCAACAGGTGCTTCTTCCGTCTCCTTCAAGGTAGCGTCGTCTTCGACAGCATCAGATTGTTCTTTTAGACTTTGAAACAGTGCGCCCACATCTTTTTTCTTGGGAACCATTGTCACAGCACCTATTGCTGTCACATTGGAATCATCTGGGCTATTCAGTTGGCCATCTTCGCCAACTCCCAGAGCATCTTTCATATAGGTTGTAAGATTTTTCCGCTTGCTTGCGGAAGGGGAATCTTCATTGGATGCTTGATCTGCAATTGCCTCATCTGGATCAAGAGGAACATCCATTCTTGTTTCTTCTTGCACGACTCTCTCTGCGGGAGCTTCATTGTGATCAAAACTGGGAAGAGGATGGCTCGCATTCAGGACGCTCGGCAATTCCACGGGAGCCTTAAGTAATGCATCCACATCTGCAGGGCTTGTGAGTAGCTCACTCGATGCTTTTTCCTCCACACTATGGAGTGCATCTGTTGCTTTTTGAAACGACCCTTTAACGACCTTGTAAGACTCAAGAAGTTCTTCACGGCCTTTACGCAATTCGTCAATCTGTTCCATTAATAGATCTCGTCGACGCAAAAGATCCTTCAAAATTTGTTCACGCACAACAACTGACTCTTGAAAAATTTCTCTTCCTTGCGAGCGCGCTTCACCAATAACCATTGCAGCATCACGCTGAGAACTTTCCTGTAATTCACGAACACGAGCTTGCGCATCTACAATCGTTTGTTCTGCTTGCGCACGAGCTTCAATCACCATTTCTTCCGATTCTTTTTCCGCACTCGCACGAACGGCTTCGGATTGCGCAGTTGCATCTGCCAACATTTGTTCTGCAGCTTCCTCGGCACTCGAGAGAACTCGCGTTGTTTGGGCTCCCAAACTCTCTAAAAGCTCTGCCTTTGTGGCTTTTGGCCTAGACGCAAGTGCTTCTTTTAATTCTGTTACCTGATCAGTCAAATCATCTTCGCGCTTACCAAGACGCTCGACCTCGTCGGCTACCCGACGCAAGAATGAGCGGACATCTGATTCGGCAATACCGCGACCTTTGGAAGGAAAACCTCTCTGAACTATTTCTTCGCTCGTCATGCGCACAGAACGTGATCCTGTTCGATCCGTTTCAGCCACTTTGCGCCTCCTTGATATGAGAATTTTGCGTATTCAATATTCTACTAGGAACTAGGGCAACTCTGCATCTGCTCGAGTGGCACCCCGCCTGACTGTTCGAGAACTTCAATCGCTTGGGAAATATTTGATACTTCAAATACTTTCATAGGACCAGAATGTTTGCGAGCCTCTTTGAGTTCACCCTTGGGCACGAGCATCACTTTTGCGCCCGCTCTTCTTGCTGCAACTGCTTTTTGCTCCACTCCGCCAACCTTCGACACTGTCCCGTCAAGTGCAATTTCGCCAGTAACAGCAACAACTTTGCCGCCGGTGAGATCACCTTTGGTGAGCTGATCAATAATTGTGAGAGTAAATGCAAGCCCTGCAGAGGGGCCAGATACTGCTCCTGGATTAATCGCTATATCAATAGGAAAATTGAATTCTTGATCTCTTGTAACAGCACTTATTCCCAGAAATCCTGTGGTCTTTTTATCGGGTCGTTTGCCTAATGTAATTGTTAAAGTTTTTTTTGTCTTCTTTTTTCCACGTTCGATTATCAAGGAAACTTTGTCTCCTGGCTTATGCGTACCGATAACAGTAACCACATCTTTCCCCGTAATAATGGGTTTACCCTCGATTTCAATAATGGCATCACCCAACTTAAGATTATTTTCAGCAGCAGATTTCTTTTGAATAAGAGCAACAATCGCGCCTGTTCCCTGTTCAATAACGTTGCATCCAATCGCATTCAGTGCAACAACAGACGCAGTATTTTGTGAAGCTTTCATCATTGCTTTGTTTAATTCTGCAACCTGATCGACGCTGAATTTTCCATTAACTTCTTCCCAGGGAAGAATCGCGTTGTAGCCGCCCAGATATTTTGCTTTTAAGTACTCAGCAACGGTGGGTCTCTTTTCTGAAACGTACACTGTTAGAAAACGAAAGCTCCCTTCCGACTTATACGTGGTGACATTGTTCACTGAAATCGCATTAGAAACAATCTCTGCTGTACCAGGCTTAATAATGACCTTGTCGACATGGATCTGGGTTGTGGAATATACTGCGATTGTTATCAATATCGCAAAGATGCAAATGATTTTCATTACGCGCGTAGATGTAAAAAATTTCTTGCGTTTGGTTTTTAAATCAGGAGATTGATCATCTTCTAAAATCGGACCCTGCTCATTCATGAACTTTATATGCTAGTAGTTGCATCTTGGGGTGGATCAACTAGGTCGCCGTATACAACATAGCGTTGGGCTGCCGATCCTGGAGGGTGACAAGCAAAAAGAGTAATCCGATATCCGGGAGTTTGATCAACAATCCATATATCGTTTGGCTCGACGATTTCATGTCCTGTGACTTTATAGACATGTCGCCCTGTTGATGTGTTCACAATGATCTCATCACCATTTACTAAGTCATCAATTTTACGAAAAGGTTTCGTATGAGTGACTCGATGTCCAGCAAAAACAGTATTTCCGTATTCACCCGGTTGAGCTGTTCCTGGCCAATGGCCTGGCCCCACATTAATAACTGTTAACCAAACTCCTTCGTACGCTTTTGTTGATAAACCGATCTTGGGAATTTCGATAGTTCCCATCTCATTGATAGGAACTTTCTCGTAGGGATTCGCAGGCGAATCTTGCGGTTGGGGAAGATTGGGTACGGGGATCGTGGCCTGCGTGGTTATGGTCTTGCGAGGTTTGGCAACAGGTACCGGATTGTCCTGTATTTCTTGAGGATCTGAGGACCTCGATGAAGAGAGAACAAATGATCCGACACCGACACAGAAAACGAGAAGAACGATGAGAATGATACGAGTGGTGCGCGATGAGAGAAATTTCATGACAATATTATTTTCGACTTCACATGCTGCTTACTTAACTCGGTTTGTCATTCCGAGCCTGCGAGGAATCTCATGTACACAGTATTCGGCTGAGATCCTTCACAAGCTCCTTCGCTGCGCTCAGGACTCCCTTCGGTCGGCTCAGGATGATAAAGCAATTTAACTGTAAACAGAGGGCTTGCCCATAAACATGTCTTTAAGGGAATCAAATGCTTCGAGACATCGACCCGCTCCCAATACAACCGACTCGAGGGGTTGTTGAACAATATGAACAGGAAGTTGCGTTTCGTTCGAAAGGCGTTGGTCGAGCCCTTTCAAAAGCCCACCACCACCGACAAGATGAATGCCTCGAATGATGAGATCTTGCGCGAGTTCAGGTGGCGTTCGAGACAAAGCTGAAACAACAGCATCACAAATTTCACGAACCTGCTCTTCAATTGCTTCACGCACTTCTTGGGGAGTCAAGATCACCACTCGAGGAAGACCTGACATCAAATCGCGTCCTCGCACTTCTGCATTACATTCGTCTTCGGTGGCATAAGCAGAACCAATAGCAAGCTTGATTTCTTCTGCGGTTCGCTCACCGATGGCAACACCGTGTTCTTTACGCACATGATTTTGAATCGCTGTATCGATGTCAAAACTTCC
>CALMUU010000233.1 GCA_937872965.1 uncultured Actinomycetes bacterium | reverse complement strand
TTGAGATGGTGGTCGGTATGGTCATATCGCAGACACTATCAGTGCCCTACGACAAGAACGATTGTGTTCGAACATCACCAAGCACAAGCCGATGTGCGTATGTTTTTCGTGTGTCATTCTGGGCGAAGAAAAGGATCTCAACGTACCATCGCTCCTGTTTATCTTTTTGGCTTTTGCCGAGATGACGTAGCCAAGGGTAGGATATCTTGCGTATGGACACACTTCTTCCCAACGGATTGGCAGATCGCCAACAGCACCTTTCAGTTCCGCTAGCGCCGAAACTTCTTGTTCCAAGCCCCGAGAGGTGGGATGGACTTTCTCGTCATCGTCGAGCAGATTTTCGGTTACGTAATATTCCTGCGCCTATGACTGATACCGAGCGTATATTGAGAGATACGGGTCACCCCATGTGGGGTTCACGTCGAGGGGTTTCGTATGCCACACACAAGCTCAACGAAAATGGATTTGTGCGAGATGACGAATCGGGTCAATGGGAATATAAAGCGAAACGTCCTGGTCGCGGCAAGCCGATGCAGACAATGAGGCATCATTTGTACTGTCGCGCACTTATTGAAATCGCGGAGCGCGAAGTTGAACGACTTGAGGGTGGTGCGATTGCAGGAGTTACAGCTATTGAAGCAACGCTCGATGAACCATTTATTGTTGAACATGATGACCCAGAAGCGTTTTTGCGTGCTATTGCTTCGGTAGGTGAAGGCAACATCGATGCAATAGTGACTGGTGTTGATCCTGTCGATGGTTCCTTACGAGCTGATCGAGCCGTTCCTCCAGCTATTGAACATTTTTTCGGAATACCAGGGCAATAATCAATTCAATAGGCAGAAGCTTTGTCAATATCATGGGACAAGAACAATGCCTTTCATATCATTAAAATATCTTGGGTATGACCTCGACCTTCTCCTTCACCGCCATCGACTTTGAAACGGCCGGTCATTCTGGGGGGGGGAGAAGGAACTCAATTGGTAGAGGCTTAATAAAGATTCTCAGGGTCTTCTTGAATAATCAGTTCGTAGGGGATGATCTCTTGATCTTTGCATGTTTTCCACGGAAGTTGTTCATGAGTGAAGTCAACTATTTGTTGTGTACTGCGCCCACTCCATTTCTGGCAGATTTTATTGATTAACTCGATTTCTTCTGTGCTCAATGAATCTGAAGGGTAGTCTTCAATTGCCGAAACGAGTTGTGCTCTTCCTTTTATCTCGATACTTAATGCTTGTTCTTCGAAGAGTTCATCAATAGTAGAGAAGAAAACATCTGGGACCGGTCCAAAGGGAATGCGCCGGTATTGTGCGTTCGTTATTGGTTCAGCATGTTTGTAGAAATAAACAAAATCTACGAGATAAATGAGTTTTGCTAACTTTGTTTTAGGAATCTTGCGATCTAGCGAAGCGAACGTGACGCAGCGCATAAGCACTTGCTTGTATTTATCAATATTGAGAGCATTCTGTTGTCGAACAGAGTCGTA
>CALMUU010000232.1 GCA_937872965.1 uncultured Actinomycetes bacterium | reverse complement strand
ACCCTGACCTCCAATTAAGGAAGGCTTGATTAATTCACCTTCACACAACACCGCCGCCCCCACCACTCGCTTAGAGGGGAGTTTTGGGCTTTTTATGCCCAAAACTCCGGTGCAATTCATGCTAAAGCTGCGAAGTGGGTTTTATGCAATGAAACCGCAAGCTGTGGCATGGTCTGCGAGCCAGGACATGAAACGGTCTCTATATATACCCGCAAAGACCACGACTGCGGCGTTTCGTGGCATTTCTCCGATGCAGGGCATATGCCAAGGAGATACGCGCTTGTCGTAATCCATTGCTTCCATCACCATCATTGAGCCTTGGTCTTGAACAACGGTATCGAGTGAATCGAGATCTCGGCCAATCTTCCATGGGGTAGGGGTAGGCGAAAGCTGGACAGAGATCACTATTGCATTTTCATGACGATCTTGGTGGAGCTCGTAGTGATAGCCAAAACACACAGAAAAGGGAGCTGAGTCGTTCAAAAGAAAACCGCAATACGAACCTAAGGATTCTGGAGCGGGAGCAAAGATAGATTCCATGGCTTGTGTGGTGAACAATTCGAGAATCGAGATAAAGGCTTGTTCTGCATCTTTGATTGCTGCGGGACCATGGGTCTGCTTCCATTCGTATTGTTGCCCACTGGCCCACATCTGGGCGACAAGCGTACTGAACTCTAGGGACATCATGAGTTGGCGGTAACCAGGGCGACCTTTATAATCCATCCGCGGTGTTGCAACTTTGCCTCGTTCATAAAACCGCGGATCACTGTCTGATTCTTCATCATTAAATTCATACAACGTTGTATGAATGTCATTCTCAGAAGGCTCCAAGGGGGCAAAGGCTTCACGCACTCTTTCATGAGTACGATCTAAGCGACTTATTTCGAATGGACGATCGAGCAATAGATAGCCACGAGTACGTAATGTTTCATCAGGAGTTTGCTTAACAGGTAATTCAGAAATAGCAGTCAGCACTTCGTCAGGTACTTCGTTTTTCACACATGTATATTCACACATTGACTAAGGAATACTTTAATCACAGCAAAGATTAGCGACATTCGCTCCCATCTATTCGGAATGAATGACCGATTCGGCAGAAAATAATTATCTTCTACAAACTAAAACTGTCATCTATAGAAGGACTAGCAACGCGATTATTGATACCGAGATTTTGTTCTGCTTGATGCACCAACCCGCTGAAATTGATAGACACAACAGGCAAACAGCGCTTTCCTCCGACTTCTTCAAGCTTTGCTTTACCAATAAATGGTCTTTCATGCACTCCCTTAGATTCTGACCATGCGTACCATTTTCCTGGATCTGCCTGCAACGTCGTGGACATAGAATCTCCATTGGTTGGTATGTCTCTTCCACTATTTTCAATCGTAACAGGAACTGGATTATTTACATTAAAAAACCATCCATCATGTCGTATCGATGAGACCTCGTCCGAATCGGCAATTCGCACAGTCCCTAACGCTGATGCATCTACATGCTTAGGAAATGCTGAATCGGGACCTTGCTCAGTAAAAGCAGTTTCGTCATCGCCTCGAGTTTGTTCAGATACCGATATAGAGACATAGTGACCGTTAGGCCACGTCTTCGGGTCGTTTAAAAGTTCTCTAATCTGCTCAAGTAAATCAGGATTATTCATATCCGCGATTTCGGGTATAACGTGCGTCACCAGGTAATTAACAATGTCGCATTTGTTAATCAGGTAGTCATAGAATTCTTCAAGAATATGTGATTCGGGCGAAGGTTTACCTACACTCTCAAATCCATCAGTAAATACATCAGTTCCATTGCGACCTTCAGCCTTGCGCTCCTCAGTTATCTCCGATCGTCGCCCTACTGCCCAATCGTAAAGTCTTCGTGCCCTTTTATCTTCTGGATCAGGGCACTCAATTGACTGTGACTGGAACATGCCTTCAGGAATATTTGCAGGCTGCTCCGACACATGGGGATCACCACCATAGGAATAAGGATCTGAATTATCGCGATCGCGTACGAGAACATCCGTCATCTTTACGTTTCCATCCTTGTTTAAGACCTCACCCAATTCTCGAGATCCATTAGTAGAACTATTATCTGATGTAATCGAACCTGGGTCAATGGCCAATCGGCCGCAAATGTGCGCATAGCCCCTGATAAACGAAAGAAAAGATCTCAAAAACTCGCTATTTTTCATTCCTGATACCATATGTACAATCATCAACACATGGGGTTGGATTATTGTGCAAGGTAATGGACATCAATTAGCAGGATCACTTGCCGCCAAACTAGATTCGGCAGCGGTAGCCGTACTTCTGCCTATCCTTCATTCGCTCAGGGTTATTAACCGCGATCTGAAAATTGCAACTATAGGTCCGAGCGATCTTGAGAAGTATGGCCACACTACAAAAGCAGAACTTCGAGCCATGAACCCTGCAGATGCATTAGAAACACTGCAAGCAATCGAGGATAACCTGCCGGCAAGAAATATTCCTGCCAAGAGAAGAACGTTTGGTGAGTGGATTGACTACAGAATTGATCGACAGGAAGCTCGACAATCCTATGTGCCCATTCACTCTCCCGAAGCTAGAGATCCCTCGGTAGTCGCGAGGGCAGCTGAATTTGAACAGCTGGAGCAGTTGTGGAGACGAAGCTAAAAAGTTAAATCCCCCGCTCGATCTTTTAGACTGAAGGTGAATGAGTACTCGCAGAGCTTTTGTATTATCCGGTGGCGCCAATATGGGTTGTGCCCAAGTTGGCATGTTACTCGCACTTTTCGAACATGACATTACACCTGACATTCTTGTTGGAACTTCTGTGGGTGCATTGAACGCCGCGGCAGTTGCAACTAATCCCACACTAGAAGGCGTAAGTGATCTTGCACACTTATGGAGAAGCCTTACGAGCGCTGATATTTTTCCTGGCGGAAATCTTTCTCGTGCGTGGAATATCGCACGGCGCGGTACTTACTTGGTCGAGAACTCCGGTCTTGCTCGCGTTATTGAACGAGCAACATCAATTCGCGACATTTCCGATCTTCAACTTCCTATTCGCATTGTCGCGTGCGATCTTGCAACTGGAGAGGAAATTGTTCTCTGTCGCGGTCCTCTCAAAGATGCACTTCTTGCTTCTGCTGCCCTGCCTGGCGTCTTTCCCCCCATTAATCTCGACGGACGCGTCCTTGTTGACGGCGGTGTTGTTGATGCAGTGCCTATCTGGCATGCACTCAGCGATGACATTGACGAAATTTATGTACTCAATGTATCTGGTGGTGGAACGCTCAAGGGGTTGCATTCCCCACTCGATGTCATGACTCGAGCATTTGCTATTTCACGAAACTTACGCTTTGATGTCGAGCTTCGGAATGCTGCTCACGACATCGATGTGCATGTTTTACCTCGACCGGTTGATAAACGTGAGATGTATGACTTCAATGATTCTTCGCGACTATTAGATGAAGCATACAAGTTAGCGTTTGCCTATCTGGATGAAAACCGACTTCCGCATGTAGAAAAGAAAAAGGGATTCTTCTCTCGGATGTCATTCTGATTGCGACGAACTAGCGTTTGGTCGAATGAGACTCATGTGGTAAGTCTTTGGCGCTCCAACGCAGAAGAAAAAGCTAGAGCGCGTGAGTAAGACCCGTTACGAGGCTTGGTAAAATTCCTGCAGCAAGGGTTACTGCGACACATATACCAATAGCTATTGACGTTTGTACAGAAACAATATATTTCGATGGTGCATCTGTTTCGCTATTGACGTTCTCCTCATGAAATGAGTCGGCATACAACGCAAGAACAATACGTATATAAAAAGCAGCGGCAATAACTGTAGCTACGAGAATAACGATGCCCGAGAGGTAAAACTTTTCTTGAAAGGCAACACGAAAAACGTCAAACTTTGCAATGAAACCACTAGTAAGGGGAATACCTGCTTGAGCAAAGAGCAACACAGTAAGCGAACCGGCAAGCCATGGGTTTGTGCGAGCTAAGCCTTTGAACTGAGAGAGGGAATCTGTTTGTTCGTTTACTCCACTGACCACTGAAATAACAGCAAATGTTCCTGCGACAATAAAGGCGTAGATAACAACAT
>CALMUU010000231.1 GCA_937872965.1 uncultured Actinomycetes bacterium | reverse complement strand
GGTGTGGTGATGTACCTTGTGGCTTGGTCCTTCTTCCAACTCCCCCATGGGCTCTTTGCAAACTCGATCATGACAACAATGATCCCTCGCATCACGCATACCTTGGAACAATCCGACGTCGACGTAAACAAAGTCCGTATGACACCAGAGACGGGAACCATCACACGTCAGACGGCAACGGGCTTAACAATTGCGATGAGTGTCATATCAGCTCTCGGTATTGCAATCGCTGTTCCTGTAATGAACCTTCTCATTGGGCATGGAAGCATTTCCGCCAGTCAAGCCGAGCATACAGGTCGCGTTCTCATCGGTTTCTTGGTATTTCTTCCTGCATTTTCGCTTTACCTCTTTAATGTACGTCTCTCCAATTCCTTGAACAAAACTAAAACCATATTTTTCATCAATGTTCTTCAGAACACCTGCAACGTTTTATTCGCTCTACTCTTTCGCGACTCGTTCACAGTTGTCGGGCTTAGTGTTGCATTTTCACTTTCCTACCTTGTTGTGATTCCTTTATCGATTCATGTCATGAGTAAAGAACTTAAAGTGAGTTTGCTCTTCAAAAAACCGACTGCTGTCATGGTATTGACCTGCTCAATAGCAGCACTGGGGGGTTTCCTAGTCTCCGAACGTATCAATAATATTTACGCTGCTATTCCTGCTGGTTTGACCGTGTGTATTCTGGTTCAATGTGCGGGCTCACTGCTTGCACGAGATGAACTCATGGCTTTAGCCCGTCTCGCCTACCGACGTAAGAATTTTTCGTAATCGTTGCCAAGTGTTTTGTGCAAACCTGGCTTAGGCTAGACGGGTGTCCGCGCTCGTACCCCCCGATGATTTAGAAATTCGGCGCGCCCAAAAGCAAGACAAAGATGCAATTGAGAGAGTGCTTGAAAAGAGCGCGCCCTACGTTCTTGCGCTCTGCAAAACGTGGTGTCGTCCCCCTCTTGAAGCAGCCGACATCGCGCAAGAATCCCTGCTCAGGGTTGCTCAAAACATTAAATCTTTCCGTCAGGATTCCGCCTTTTTCACCTGGGTATACACGTTAACGTATCGCACGTTTCTCGATCATGCTCGCACTCAAGCACGACGTGCTTCACTAGCCCCTATGCAGTCTCTTGAACTCTCTCCCGATGTAGATAAGAACTCCACATACGACAACGAATCTGGAAATGCGGCAGCCGCCGTTTCACTTGCATTAGAAGCACTTGAACCAATCCATAGAGAAATGCTCATTTTGATCGACGTGCAAGGATCATCGTATGAACAAGTCTCGATTGACCTTGCCATCCCTATGGGCACAGTCCGGTCACGCCTGGCCCGTGCGCGACTAAACCTGAGAAAAATACTGATAGAACAGGGAACTTTTAGCCCCTCTGGAGTCGTCTTACCTTCTGAGGAGTCACAATGAAGTATCCCATTTCCTTCACCGATCTTGTAGCTACTGTCGACGATGACGAACACGCAACCATGGTCGTTATTGACGCTATTGAATCACGTACATTTTCCACATTGGAACTCGCCGACGAAACTGCTCGCGAAGATATCCTGGTACGTGTAACTGCTTGGGAACATTACGATCAATATTCTCAACTTATCGAGTCTCAAAAAACATTTTTGCGTCAACCTCTACCAATGAATATAACCACATCAGAGCTCCATGAGGTTGATTTACTTGCCTCAAATGCACTTGCAGGCAATGTCATTACCATTCTGCAAAAAGATGCGCGCACAAAAAAGCTTTATTCGTCCATCTCTGTTGCTGCGAGCATTCTTGTGATCGCAATCGGTCTCGTCGCCATCACAACGTATAAAAGTGCTGATAAATCTCAATCAAAAACTGCTTCTCGTTCTTCTGTATTACTTAACAAAGCAAGTGACTCAGCAGAATCAAATAGTGGAAGCGATCAGTCACTTAACGCAGTACCAGATTCACAAAATGACGGAGCCGTTACATATCGAAACGGCGAAACTGTCCCATATACAATGACGAATAAAACCACTTCGGTGGACCGGATCGCCTATGCATATAGTTTAGGTAGCTTTAGTTCCGTAAAAAGCCTGGTCAAGTATATGAAATCAAATGATTTTGATGACCAATTTGAAGTTGTCCTGTCCCAAAGCAAGCGCACCGACGACACCTCCCTCAGCAGTGAATTCCTGAACTGTTCTGAGCTCAACGACACCCCTTCGAACGCACTTGTCTTCATGGCCACAATTGCTTCGTCTGACGATCGCGTCTTTGCTGTGACGTTAAACCCTCGCGATCGCACTGTGAACTTCATTGTCTACTCAGACTGCGAGATTATAGAAACATTCAGCATCACTTCATAAGGCACGAACATCGTCATGCGTCTAACATGGAACTACGCACGAAGAGGTTCATCATGTCCGAATGGAATCAAACAGTTCTCGATACTTTAGATACAGTCGTTGATACGGCTACAAACAAGATCGTGCGCCCGGCGCATCGCTTGGCACGGGTCAGCGTCTACGGCATTGTGGTAGCCACGCTGCTTCTTATCGTTCTCTTTTTCCTCTTCATTGCTGCTTTTCGTGCTACTTCAATCGCTTTGCCCGTCTATGGTTCCTACCTGATTTGGGGAGGAATTTTTCTTAGCCTCGGTACGCTTCTATGGGCAAAGAAATAAATATGTCCGC
>CALMUU010000230.1 GCA_937872965.1 uncultured Actinomycetes bacterium | reverse complement strand
GGCGTACTCACCGAACGACACCGCCATCGACACTTCTTTCGAAGAAAGCTACCGGATAAATCGTGAGGTTAGGATTGCGAGTTCCCGAAATCGTAATATTTCCTGCCTTGATTTTTACAAATCCAAGCTTTTCATAATACCTACAAAGGCCAGGAAGTGTATAACTGACATCTAACCGTATTCTGTTCCTACCTTCAATGATTGCTTTTTGTGAGATCCAATCAATAACATTTTCTCCAACGCCTGTCCCACTTGCTGCATCAGTAGTAGCTAAACGATGTAAATAAAATGCACTACTATCATCGATGCCATCAGGTCCCCAAATCTTTTCGTCTGAGTGGGTTAAGCGAAATGTTCCAAGAATATTGTTTGCTTCATCTATTACAACGAATACATCACCGCCAGCTATAGCTTTTTCAACTTCGGATTCGGTAAAACTATGCTCTCCCCAAAAGTCATCGTTTTTTTCTAATTTCCTGTTAATTGCTTCATTCAAACAACGAACAAGACCGGTTACGTCTTCCGGTGTTGCTTCGCGAATAATGTGAGCCCCTTTACCCATATATCAATTATATGTATTTTTTCTACTTAAACAATAGGCAAAGTATCCATCACACCAGTCGACTAAGTACATCGAGTCGGTAGATCCACTCCTCAAACCGGTTCCAATCAGAAATGGTGGGGCGTACGAAATTCATCGGCGTATCTTGTTATTTACGTGACACGCCTTAAAATCGAACGTATTGTCCCCCGCCATAGAAAAGATGTGCCGTGGATTTCGCCGAAAAAACTGTTGCAGTACCTGGGCCAGTCACCCCGACAGAAACGTATGATGGTCGAACAGCTTTGCCCAATGTCTCTAAGATCACTCTGCTAGAGAGTCCGTTTGGTACTTCTATACGAACTGACTCAGAGGAATGCGCAACGTAAACATTTCGAGTCTCGGCATCGACGACATTTCCACCCATATGAAGAGATAAATCCACACCCCCAGCATCCGTGTGAAATAAATAAAGTCCACGTTTCTTGATAACACGAACAGTTTCAGCAGCTTCTAGTTTTCTTCCAGGGAAGACCAGTTCGCCAAGCTCGCCGAGTTCTTCAGGAGCTAGCTCTTCTTGGCCATCTATTAATTCTGCCCACTCAGCTGGAGTTTTTCCGGTTGTCTCCGACACGAGCCTGTCAGGAACTGTATATGCGGACATATTCTCGCGACGCACTCTTTCGGCCAACACATCTATACCGTTAGAGCCTCCCACACGCATACGTGCTTTGGGAATATCTGCGAATCCGTGCATTCATGAATTTTAGTTGATATTTACGTGAAAATACAGAAAAAGTTTCAGACCACAATGGCACGATTTAACTCACTCACACCCGCAATCCACTCCTCAAAGCGGTTCCAACTAAATATGGTTGGGTGTACCACTAGTCACACAAACCAGTTCCTGATTAATTCACAAGAAGTTGCTTTGTCAGATTGATCAGTAGCTCTTTATCTTTTGGATCGCTTTCCGCTATTAGTAATGCGAGTGTTACGAGCGTGTTATCGCTGATCTTTATTTCTCCGTCTTTACGAAATAAATGATTTGTTTTATTGAGGAAATAGACAAAAAGAAATGCACCAGTTCGTTTGTTACCATCACTAAATGGATGATCCTTAATAATGAGATACAAAATGTTGGCAGCTTTATCTTCAATGGTTGGGTATAGATCATGTCCATCGAATGTTTGGTAGATCGATCCTATAATGCTTTCAAGTCCGCGCTCTCGTTCATTTCCGAATAGTGGAGTTGTTTCACCTCTCGCAATAAGATCACTGCGCAAATTCTCAATTATTTTCACACATTCTCTATACGAAATTTTTCGCGATGCCTTCTTACCTTTGGGAGACTTAATTGATTCTTGATCATACGATTGCAACAGGGAAAGAGAACGCGTGTAACGCTCAAGCATCGAAAGTACTTCTTCGGATAGATCTCCATTCCCCTGTTTCGAAATAGCTTGCCGAGCTAATTCAAGAGCGCGATGAACATCATTGATCCCACCCTCAAGTTGACCGAGACGTTGTTGATTAATGGTGTACCCACTGGTGATATGCTCATGTAATATTTGGGTCGCCCATTGACGAAATTTTGTCGCTTTCTTCGAATTAACCCTGTAACCAACAGAGAGAATCATGTCGAGATTGTAATGATCAATTTGGCGTTCTACCTGGCGTTTTCCCTCTAATCGAACTACTAAGAATTTTTTAGTAGTTCGATTTCTTGATAATTCCTGTGATGAATAGATATTCTTCATATGAATAATTATGTTCTCACTCGTAACCCCAAAGGCCTCAGCAATTTGAGCTTGTGAAGCCCAAATAGTCTCCGAATCAACATCAGCACGAAGTTCCAGCCCACCGGTAGATGACTGATAAATAACTATTTCACTCTCTTGATTCATAAGATCAGCATACCCGAAGGGTACGACATTATTAGTTCGTATAATTTTGTTAGCTCAATGGGCAGAGCAACAGACTCTTAATCTGCAGGTTCCGGGTTCAAGTCCCGGGGGGCGTACGAACTAACTCAGTCGTATTTACTCTTGAAAAGTAAACGGTATCGATCCCGTCACCGCGGTGATCTTTCAATCGTTGAACTTCTGCAAAACCTATTGACACTAGGAGTGCAATGTGTGCATCGTTCGTGCTCCACGTTCTCACCACATCAAACTCTGGCTGCACAGCAACATCGATTTGACCAATTTGGTCATACATAAGCTTCGTTAGTCCATGCCGTCGAAATTTAGGAAACACACCAACTGTAACGATATAGTTGCACGGGCACCATTCTGTAATCCAATCCGCCCCGAAGTGGCGTTTAAATGTCATCAATCCAGCTTTTGTTCCATCGATCGATGCGACGAGACAAGACTCGCTCATTTTCTGCATCATATACATTTCGAAACCTTCAACTGGATCTTCCCTTTCGAGGAAGTTCTTCTCATATGAGACGGAACGATCTGTAAGTGGTGGCACAAACTCGTTGCTGACTGACAACAAAAGAGTTCGCATAAAGTTATGAATTACTGGCGAGTCACCAATCAACGGGAAATATTCAATATCAATTGTCACGGATTGATATTAGCATATTTCACCTCGTAATCAGCTTGAAGGTTGAGTCGGCTTAAGGCGCCCATTCCAGAAAGCCACTCTTCAAAACGGTTCCAATCCGATTTGGCGGGGCGTACCATCGATTTATAATTGATTTCGAAGGTTCTTTCAGGCGTACGACTTCCTCGTATTCATCGCTTGAACTGTTGATTAAGGGATGGGTATAGTTTTAGTTGGAGGTACAAAATGTCGTTACCAGCAACATATACAAACAGAAACGAAACAGAATGCTGCGCGTTCCCAAATATTGATCAATGGGATAAGCAGCACTTCACATTTCATGACCAACACTTCATCAGAGCGTACACGCACAGTTTCCTATTCATGCCGCTGAATATGGGAAAGGTCATGAAACAGCTAAACGAGACAGTCATGATGTCGAATTCGGATTTACCTTCAGAAAACGCAATAATACTTAGCCGTGATATTTCACCGTGGAAAGCCGAACAGCTGTACGGAGTATCTAGACCAATAGATGGTCAAGACAATGTCTCTTTAAACGGAGAATTTATCTCTATGGTTTTTGAAGGACCTTACAGGAACGTAAAAAATTGGTATAAAGAAATCCAAAAATATGTTGTCAACAAAGGGCATAGGGCAGAACAGATATACTTCTTTTATACAACGTGTCCTAAGTGTTCGAAACACTATGGAAAGAATTACGTTATTGCTTTAGCGCAAATAAGTTAACAATTGAATTAGTTGGCATTCCCGTACAAACATAAGTTAACACGTAGAGCGACCAACTCTGCAACGCCACTTTGATTATCGAGTTGACATATTTGCCCGCTGTTCGAACCGGTTCCAAACCGAAATGAGATTGCAACATTTTTATCGAAATGAGGAATTAATTAATGTTGCATCAGAATCAAATAATTGGACTCACGATTTTTTCTTGCTGAAAATCTTTAACATTTTGATAACTAGGTTATAAAGAATCTCGCAAGCACTATTCTATCTGATGATGAATTCGTACATTGAGTCTTCTTTTTTTGTGATAGACAACATCCTGTTAAGCGATACTACGAAGTTGCAACAATTAAACACACCAAGTATTTTTAATCGTTAAAGCACACCTACGCATTAAAAAAGCTGTATCGTAAAAAGTACGAACCAATAGTGGAAAAGAGTCGAAATGAACTCCTTAGATATAGCACGATGGCAGTTTGGACTTACAACTGTCTACCACTTCCTCATGGTGCCTCTCACAATCGGTTTATCTGGAGTTGTGGCATGGTTCCATTACCGTTGGTATAAAACTGAAGATGAAACTTACCTGCGTCTCACAAAATTTTTCGGAAAGTTATTTCTCATCAACTTCGCGATGGGCGTTGTAACGGGAATCGTTCAAGAATTTCAATTCGGTATGGGTTGGGCATCCTATTCACGCTTTGTAGGCGATGTATTTGGAGCACCACTTGCTATGGAAGCACTCGTGGCCTTCTTTCTCGAATCAACATTCATAGGATTATGGATCTTCGGATGGGGCAGGCTGCCAAAAAAGATTCACATGCTCACAATGTGGGCTGTCGCAATAGGAACATCCCTTTCCGCCTACTTTATTATTGCCGCGAATTCCTGGATGCAACATCCTGTTGGAGTGAAATACAATAGCGAAACACAACGCGCTGAACTTACGAGTATTTCAAAAGTCCTCACCAACAGTACAACCCTCGCTGCTTATCCTCATGTTATTTTCTCAGCGTTTCTTACAGCAGCAGTTTTCGTAGGAGGAGTTTCCGCCTGGCTTCTTATCAAGCGTAAAAATGAACTGATCGTCGGAGATGCGGTAGCTCTTCGACACTCGATGAAAGTTTCAGCATGGATTGCACTCGTTGCGAGCGTGCTCATCGTCGTAACAGGACACTTCCAGACTCGACTCATGTTCGAACAGCAACCGATCAAGATGGCATCAGCAGAAGCTCTGTGCGAAGACGAGAAAGGAGCTGGCTTTTCCGTCTTTGCGATAGGAGATGTTACAAAACAGTGTGACGTGTTCAACGTTTCTATTCCGAAAGCACTTTCACTTTTAGCAACAGATAAAACGGATACAACAATTCGTGGCGTCAACGATCTCAATAGTGAGTACCAAAGCAAATATGGACCTGGAGACTATGTGCCGAACCTTGCGATCAGCTATTGGGGATTCCGGCTAATGATTGGTTTCGGACTTGTGTCTACGATCGGAGCAGGACTTATTCTGTTTAAGCTTCGCAAAGACCACGAACTTCCGCAAAAAGATTGGATAGCTCGTGCGTCGATTTTGATCATCTTCACACCATTTCTTGCCAACGCTTTTGGCTGGATTTTCACCGAAATGGGTCGTCAACCGTGGGTCGTCGTGCCAAATCCGACTGGGATTCCGGAAGTTCGAATGATGACAAAGGATGCAGTGTCCTCCAACGTTCCAACTGGTACATTCCTAACTTCGATACTTGTACTTGGAATTGTCTATGCGGTACTGATGGTATTTGAAATCAAACTTTTATGTGGCTACATAAAAGCGGGGCCCAGCGCCGTCATGGATGAGCCTGATTCAGAAAAAGATCCCGCCCAACTAACAATCGCATATTAGGAGAAAACATGGAACTAACAACACTTTGGTTCATTCTTATAGCTGTGCTTTGGGTGGGGTACTTCTTTCTGGAAGGATTCGATTTCGGGATCGGCATGTTGATGCCATTTATCGCCAAATCCGAAAACGAACGCCGTGCAATGATAAACACCATTGCACCTGTGTGGGATGGGAACGAAGTATGGCTTCTTACCGCCGGTGGAGCAATGTTTGCCGCATTTCCTAACTGGTATGCAACTCTATTCTCAGGTTTCTATCTACCTTTGTTGTTGATTTTAGTCGCACTGATCATTCGCGGTGTCGCATTCGAATACCGAGGCAAAGTTGATAGTCCTGTTTGGAGAAAACGTTGGGATCTCGCAATAATGTTTGGATCGTGGACACCACCCATATTGTGGGGAGTTGCATTCGCAAATATCGTCTCAGGTCTCGCCATCAACGAAAAGGGAGACTACACAGGAGGCTTTTTTGCACTGCTGAATCCGTTTGGCATTTTAGGCGGAATCGTAGTTACTGTCTTGTGCCTGCTTCATGGAGCTAACTATGCAGCATTAAAAACGACAGGCGACATGAGAGAACGTGCACGAAAACTTGGACGAATATTATGCGCGATAGCTATTGTCGGTGGTGGTACCTTTTTACTTTGGAACCAACTTGAAAACGGCAAAAGCTGGACATGGATTACAACAGCCAGCGCAGCAGTTGGTCTCATCGGGGCACATTTTGCAATTTCTGCGAAGAAGGAAGGGCTCTCTTTTATCCTTGTTGCTGTTGCACTTATCTCCGCAGTCGTAACTTTATTCGGCTGCTTGTACCCCAACGTGATGCCATCTACAACAGATCCTCTCTTTTCTTTAACCGTCGAAAACGCAAGTTCAACTCCATACACATTAAAAGTAATGACAGTTGTAGCTCTTGCTATGGTGCCGATCGTTCTCATATATCAGAGTTGGACATATTGGGTGTTTCGAAAACGCATCGGAGCAGAATCTATTCCTCCCGTTCGCACTCCCCTTTAAGAGATAATGGGCAACACTTCAGATTCCAGCTCACGTAAGTCTCCACTACTGTTTGCCGATCGACTAAAACAATCTTTTATCATCAATGCAGTCGCCGCACTAGGAACTGCCGCTATTCACATCGCATTTGCAATATGCATAGCAAAATTCATTCCCGATGTACTCGAAGGAAATGTTCGCTCCGCTCAACATCTCGTCTATGCAATCTGCATTCTCGGGACGTTAAAAGCATTGTTATCTTTTTTTACAGAGTACTTCAATGCGCGCACGTTTCGTATTTTTCATGCGGGTCTCGTGAGAGACATCATGTCGTCACGACATGCAATATCGAATAACAAAAAAGCGTCTAGCCCAATCGCTCATGTGCTGACCTCAGGTATTGACCAATTAGAAAACTACGTACGTATATATGTTCCTGCGTTCGCAGGTGCGCTTGTCATCCCCGCTGCATGCGTTTTCGCGATCGCTTATACCGATGCGGTTTCCGCACTTATCGTGTGCGCCACCGTCCCACTTGTTCCACTATTTATGATACTGATTGGAAAACATACACGAGATATCACGCGCTCTCAATGGGATGGTCTACGCGATCTCAGCAACAGCTTCGCTTACATCGTTGAGGGAATAACTACTTTGCGGATGTATGGTCAGCACAATCGAGTGGGAACTTATATCGAACGCGTTTCACAACGATATCGCCGATCCATTATGCGGACTCTAAAAGTTGCTTTTCTCTCAGCTTTTGCACTCGAAGCTATTGCAACTTTATCTGTTGCTCTTGTTGCTGTAACGCTTGGAGCACGACTTGTTGAAGGTCAGGTTTCTTTTCATGATGCCCTACTTGTATTGTTTGTAATTCCGGAATGCTATTGGCCTTTGCGTAAACTTGGAAGCGCATATCACTCGTCTGAAGTCGGTAAAGATGCTGCACATGACATCCATGAAATTTTGTCCACTTCCGTATCAGGACCGTTTCGCGACGTGGATCGCAATAACATATCGTGGAAACATTTATCTGTAGATCGCGGAGACAACTCTGCCATTGCTCTCGGTTCGGGACATTGCCAAATCGGGGAGACAACAGTTATCACCGGACAAAATGGAACCGGCAAATCATCTCTCTTAAATGCTCTCATGAACCGCATTCCATCTCATGGTCACATAAACATTGGTGATACTTCATTATCGAACATCGATCCTGAGAATTGGAAATCTCAATTTGCTTACATGCACCAAGATGGCACGGTATACCCAGGCAATGTTAAAGAGGCTATTGCTTTCACTGACCAACCAGACAAATGTTTTGATGACATTGTTCGACACCTCGACATCAAAGAACTTATATACAGCACTACAGACCAACTATCCGGAGGACAGCGTCAGCGCGTCGCGCTTGCACATGCGGTCTATAAACTCTACACATCAGATGCTTGGCTACTCCTCGCCGATGAACCAAGCGCCCATTTGGATCATGAAAACACGAGAAGAGTAGTTGAACTTCTGAATGAAGTTGCCGCAAAAGGCTACTGCGTTATAGTCACCTCTCATGACAGCACAATTATCCAGTCATCTGATCACAATATTCAACTTTCAGATCCATTACTCACTCCACTTTCATTGACTCGACTTCAGTCTGATGTTGAGAATATTGTTCACGAATCCTCGACGGTGTCCAAAGTATCTTCAAGAGAAAGTATTGGGCTGTTCTCTTCTGTTGCTCGACAGGTTATCGGAAGAACAGTTACAGCGATTACCATGGCAACTCTTGTTGATATTGCGTCAATCTGTCTAGCAGCCACATCACTGTGGCTTATTGTTCGTGCAGGACAACGACCACTATTCAGCGAACTTGTATTTGCCTCCTTATGCGTAAGGATCTTTGGCATCTCGAAAGCATGTGGTCGATATGTTGAACGACTTACAACTCATCGCGGTGCACTCGAGATCGTTACACGTCTGCGTGTTTCGACGGCGATTCATTTAACTTCTATCATGCCAGGCAGCTTTCCTGAAGCTCACACCGGTACAGCACTTCACCGCGTTATCGATGACCATGACGCGGCGCAAGATTTGTTCATTCGGAGCATCGTCCCAGTCTTGTCTACAGCAATCGCTGGAATGATCGCTGCAGGTGCACTCTTTTTCGTGAACACGACTTCTGGAATGATCGCAAGTATATGCGTAGTTGTATGCGCTGTATTGATACCTCTTATTGGAGCTATGTCCCATTCAAGAAATGCTCGCATATCTGGACGAAGCGCTGAAGAATATTCGCGCCAAATATACGATTATTCATCAAGTATCGATCTCATAACGACATCAAGAGATTTCGACTTTGCACGTGGGCGTGTTGCTCAACCGCTTGCATCTAGACATAACGCAATGATGGAAAATGCGCGTGTCAATTCGTTTCTTAGTTCAATGACATCCGGCATGGGTTATTTCAGCGTTGCCGCAATCGTTTTTTTTGTTGGTACATCGTCTACTCACTCCGCTCCTGTAACAGCGATTGCCCTCTTGGGCAGTTTCTCAATCATGGGTTTGTTTGAAAACAACGTCCGATCCGGGGAGTACTTCCATTTAGGGATGTATGCATGGGGTCGCATCAAAGAAATCCATAACCGAAAACCTGCTTTTGAAGAACCTATCAACAAACATAGTGTTTCTGCTCAATCAATTGAATTAAAGGAACTTTCAATTTTGTGGCCTAATGGTCATGGTTGTAGAAACGTAACTGCGAAAGTTAATAATCATTCTCGTCACATTGCACTCGTGGGCCCAAGTGGTTCAGGGAAATCCACTCTGGCTGCTGGTCTTGTGCGTTTTCTCGACATAACATCAGGTTCGTATGTTATTGATGGCAACAACGCAAGTGAGTATGACAGTAACGAAGTACGGAAATCTCTTATTTGGCTCACACAAGATCCTTGGCTTTCGCCTGGAACGCTTAAAGATAACATGCTGATGGCAAATCCTGAAGTTACCGATAACGAAATATATTCCGTTCTCCTGTCCATCGATGCTCACAATCTTGTAGATGAGCATCCGGATGGAGTTAACCGTATTGTACAAGTTGGAGGCAATAATTTCTCACGTGGTGAGCAATCTAAAATTGCTTTAGCACGCATGCTGTTATCTTCTCACAAGATAAAAATCTTTGATGAACCTGAAGCATCTCTTGATAGCAAGTCTATCACCGCGTTTAATCGCACTCTTTCGCAACAATCAGACAAAATAATGTCGATATATCTTTCTCATGATCGTCCAGCTGAGTACGACCAATCGAACGTTGAATTTCTCGAAGTCCAACATTAAGGATTCCATTTTTTGCCATTTCCGCAAGACATGAAATTGCCCGATGGCGATTGATACAGCTAGTACTCGATTTCAGAGAATCTTTTAAGCGTATCATCCATAAGCCCATTTGACTTAGGAAACAGATCTGAAGCCACCATTCAAATTTGAAACTTTATAGCCGAGTTGCTTGAGAAGGCGCGCTGCAGAATGACCTCGTTGCCCGACCTGACAAAACACCACTATTTCTTTGCTTGAATCGAGTTCTGTATGACGATCTCGGAGTTCATCGATATCAATATTGACGGCGCCAGGTAGGGTGCCCATATCGAATTCTTCTTTGGTCCTAACATCAAGCAACAAGGCATCTTCAATTTCTTCGAGCGAAACGACAGAATCAAGTCCGTTTAGGATTCCTTCTGCAATATAGCCAATCATGTTAACTGCATCTTTTGCGGAACCATATTGTGGAGAATACGCGAGTTCAAGATCGATCAGATCTGCGGCAGTTAATCCACTAAAAATGGAAGTTGCAAGCACATCAATACGCTTGACCACATCTCTACCGCCGACCCCTTGTGCGCCAAGGATCTTCCCAGACTTCGCGTCGAAGTGTACAACGAGATGCATTTCTTGAGCACCTGGATAATATCCTGCATGATCATTGGGATGGGTCTTCACCGTGAAGTACTTCCAGTCTAAAGATCTAAGCCTTCTCTCTGAGGCGCCCGTCATCGCAATCGTATTATCGAACACTTTCACGACAGCAGTTCCCAATGCCTTATTGGTTCGCTTATTAACTTTAATACCGGCTATGACATCGGCTACTCTGCGTCCTTGTTTATTAGCAAGGTTTGCAAGGGCTACAAGACCGCTATCTCCAAACTGCATATCGACTTTTTCGACCATGTCGCCCACGGCAAAAATATTTGGCATTGAGGTACGCAATTCATCATCAACGACAACACCGCCTTTTTTTCCGATACTTATTCCAGCCTGACTTACAATGCCTACTTCTGGTCTCACACCGATGCTCGCAAAAAGCAAATCTGCATAGATAGTTTCGCCATCTGAAAGAGTCACAGAATTTTCGGTTGCGCTAACAACAGATTGACCTAATCTGACCTGCACGCCGTGATCTTGCAATCCTTCCAAAACAAATTGTGACATATCAGGATCAATAGGGGGAAGTACATTAGGTGTGAGTTCGATTAGTGTCACACTTAATCCTTGATTTACTAAATTTTCTACAATTTCAAGTCCGATGAAGCCAGCACCGATGACGATCGCTTTAGCGCCATCATTTAGTGCGACTTCAATCTTCTTTTTCAACTTGTCTACATCGGCGACATTTCTCAAAGTCAATAGATGCTCTCTTCCAGGCATTTCCGGTATAAACGGTGCAGCACCCATCGAAAGAACCAGATTGTCATAGGTGACTTGTTCACTTTCACCAGTTGAAAGATTTTGTACCTCAATAGCATTTTTCGACGGAAGAATTTTTATTACCTCATGATTCACGTGGACATCCAAGTTGAATCTCGCTTTTAATGATTCAGGAGATTGAAGTAGTAAATCTTCTCTCTTTTCGATTACACCTCCTGCATAGTAAGGGAGGCCACAGTTTGCGAACGAAACATGTGAACCTTTTTCAAAAACAAGTATTTCGCAGTTTTCATCCAATCTTCTGAGACGCGTTGCCGCTGACATACCGCCCGCTACCCCACCTACAATGACAGTTCTCATTTTGTCCTTATGCGAGAGAAAGAAATAGTTTCTCTAAATATTTTTTGTCTTGTTCCGTCAGACCCTCTTTAGATTCGTAACATTGGGTAAGACCAGAAGCTAATGTCGCATACCCTGCTCGCGATACTGCTTTGTTCACGGCGCTTAGTTGCATCAAAACTTTCTGACAATCTTGACCTTCTTCCAACATTCGTATTACACCTGCAAGCTGCCCATGCGCGCGTCGAAGTCTTTTCGAAATATCATGCACAGAATCATCGTTTAGTTGAACCACATTTAATCCTTTCCGTTTTCGTTCCGAGTATTAACCAAACAACCGCGAGAGAAATCCCTTAGATTGCATTTTTTGCTCAGGCGAGCAATTGCATTGATCCTGTTTTGGCACTTTATTCATTACTTGGTCGACATGGTTTCCACACCCCGCCCATGTTGTTTTCTTGCAATTTCCACATTTCACTGGTCTACACATTTTGACCTCCTTGGAATTATTTTAGCATACCCCCTGGGGTATATTGAACTCGGAGTTATTGATTACTAATTCACACTGTCGGTAAGTATTTCTTGCATGAGTGCAAATATATAATTGGACGTCTGATCGTGGAGTCGAGAGAAGGAAATCTAGTTATCGTTTGGGAGTTGTTTATTTCCGATAAGTAATCCGAGATTTATCGGCAAAGATATTGCCATTTGCTG
>CALMUU010000229.1 GCA_937872965.1 uncultured Actinomycetes bacterium | reverse complement strand
AAATCGCTCAAAACCCTGCCGTTGTCTATATCTGGCTTTCAGGAATTCTCATTGTTGTGGGGGCAATCGTGACCCTCTTGCCTCAACGCCGTAAGGCAGACAAGATTGCAAAAGAGAAAACCCAGGCGATTTCGGAAAGTGCCGAATAGCTATGGCTGATAGTGCATCTTCCCCGAGGAGGCTTATCCTTCGTTTGTCTATATTTGGTGTCGTTGTTTTCGCCGTGATTGTTTCTGTCATGTTCTTTTCTTCCCGTGTTAATACTCCACCAACATACACTGGTGGTAAAGTTGTCGGAAAGCTTGTGCCAGACGTCACTGTTACTACGATGGCCGGCGAGAAAATTTCCTTACGAAGTTTGATAGGTAAACGTGTCATCGTGAACTTCTTCAACTCGTGGTGTATGCCTTGCCAGGAAGAGATGCCTGCTCTTCAAGAATTCGCCCGTAAACACCAAGACGACCCGAGCTTTGTATTTATTGGCATTGTGCGAGTTGATTCTGAAAAAGCAATTCGTGCATGGGCAAAGTCAAACAATGAACCATTTGTTATTGCATTTGATAAGGATGAAGCTGCATCGATCGCATTTGGTACCACGGGTCAACCTGAAACCTATGCTATCAATGCCAATGGGCGTGTTGTTGCGAGTGTGCGTGCGCGCGTGTCAACACAATCTCTCGATGAAATTTGGGATGCTACAGAATGAGCGAAAAAGAAAAGTCTCGTTCGGTCGGTGTGAGCGATTTCTTTGCTCGAATTCCTGCACGGGTTTTCTGGTCTGCGCTTATAGTCGTTCTTGTCGTATGTGGAATTATTTCGTTTGCTCGTTCGGGCGCACCCACAGATGCTGAACGCGCCAAATCAATTGCTCAACAGTTGCGGTGTCTCGAATGTGAAGGCTTGTCTATAGATGATTCTGATACTAAAACGAGCAAGACGATTATAAAAGACGTACAGCGACGTGTTGCAGCAGGTGAGTCAGACGAGAAAATCTTTGCTTATTACGAAAATATATATGGAGAATTCATTCTCTTAGCGCCTACTGCTGAACGAGGAAATTGGCTCATCTATGTTATCCCCGCCTTTTTTATTATTGTTCTTGTCGCTGCTATTTTCCTTTCTGTTCGACGAAAAGGTTCATCACGTACACAAATAATATTTTGGGCAAGTGCAGGAGTCCTTTTTGTTGTCGGTATTGGGCTTTTCGTAAACGATTCGAAGTCGACAGAGAAAAAGGCAACAGCAGCCCAAGAAAAATCGTCTGAGCAACTTTTACAGCAAGCGGTGAATGAATCTCCCAACAATGGAAACTACCGAAGTCTTGCCATTGTGCAATTTGCCAAAGAGGATTTCGTAAATGCGCTTCAAAACTTCGATAAAGCCGCTGCGCTCAATCCACGTGATGCTGAATCTCGCGGGTACGCGGCGTACATCATTTATTTATCAGGACAATATGAGTTGGCAGCAACGCGTGCGGACAAAGCGGTCGAAGCTGACAGCTCAAATGTGACAGCTCTGTTTTTCCGCGGTGTCATTTACTTACAAACTCCCGAAACCGATACGACGTTAAAGAAGGTAAATGAGGATCTCGCCAACAAAGACTTCGACAGCGTTCTATCCTTAGCCCCCGAAAGCGATTTCGCAGCCCAAATCAAAGAGCTGCGCGCTGGTTCCTAAACGAAATGCAGCTGCGCGACATTAACTTTGAGGAAATGAAACACTCTTCTTGATGATCAAATAGGAAAGAAATGCCCCAGATGAATTTGCAAGCAAATCCCAACCTGTATCTTCGATGTTGATATTAGTGAGGTGCAGTTTGAGAAGGGTGAACTCAGCAAGTTCACTTGCCACTCCGAATGCAGATGTCCAAGCAAAAAGTAAAAGTAAATCGATAGTCCAGTGAGTTTTCCATCCGAGTAGCAGCTTGAAATATGAATAGAGCAGCGCAGTGTAGATTCCTCCACCAATGAAATGCTGTTGAAAAGTTTGAGTTTCATCCGTAATATGAATATCAGGGACCAGGAACGCTCCAAAGAAAACAATACCGGCCATAAGAGGTAGAAAAGCAGGCGCCTGGTGTTTACGTAGCGGGAGATATCTTACAAATCTGGGTATAAGAACCGTGGTGAGCGCGACAATTAGCGCACAAATCAGAAGCATATCTCTAGTTTGTTTGTTTTCTTCTTTGTGCTGTCTGGATCGAATAAACATCCGAGTAGCGGGACAATTTCTGGTGAAGGGCAGAAGCGAGGGTATAATTACGGCCATGGAAAAACTACAAAAACCTGAAATGAACATTGACGAATCGAAAATCTACGAAGTTGAAATTACAACTAATCGTGGCACGATCATGATGGATCTTGATCCAGAAATGGCACCGCTGTCTGTAAATAACTTCGTGAGTCTTGCTCGAGACGGTTTTTATGACTCGCTTACTTTTCACCGAGTAGTTCCTGGTTTTGTTATTCAAGGTGGATGTCCTACTGGCAATGGTACAGGCGGACCAGGGTACCGTTTCGAAGATGAGCCCGTTAAAGGTGAGTACACGCTTGGTGCAGTTGCTTGTGCAAATGCAGGCCCAGATACAAACGGAAGTCAATTCTTCATTTGTATCGATGACTGCACAAACAAGCTCACGCCTGACTACAACCTCTTTGGTTACGTCACAAGCGGTATGGATGTAGCACTTGAAACTCAAGTTGGCGACACCATGAGCACTGTCAAAGTAACTGAAAAAGATCGCGCATAATTTTCTAGAAATCAAGGTCCGGTTGTGACGAGCAATCAGTTACGTGGCAAAGAGTATGCCCTTTCAGGATTGATCACAGTTGTCGTCGCAAATATTATTTGGGGCATATCGGATATCTGCATCAAGATCATTGGTCGCGGACAACTCGTCACATGCATCTTGGGATTTACAGGTTTCATTTTTCTTGCAGCCGTTTCCTATGCGACAAAAAATCCTTTATCCTTAAAGGAATTTCTTCGAGCTTTCCCAATCGGTTTGCAACGAGCCGTTATTTGGGCGGGTCTATTCATTGCGTATCAGCAAGATAATCCGGCAATTTCAACAACGATCTATTCTTTCAGCCTTGTCGTAGCCATCGTTTTATTTGGACCATTATTAGGAGAAAAAGTCACTGCGCGCATACTTCTCATTTCATTGGTGGGAGTAATAGGGGTGGTGTTGACAGCCAACGAATCATTTTCGCGTTTACATCTTTCTAGTGGCTCAATTATTGTGCTTGCACTCTTGCCTGTGGGTGCTGCAGGTACCTACTTGTTGCGCAATCTCCAGAAGTCAGTTCCCGCAGAAACAGCACCAACCTATTATTTCCTTTGGGTGGGGATACTGATGCTGCCCATAGCTTTATTGAGTCACCCACGCTATGAATTTACACACCATGAAATCCTTGTCATTGTTATCATGGCGATCACAGGCGCGGGCGGACATCTTTTATATTCGCTTTCACAAAAAGGTACAACTTTTCAATTCAATGCTATAGCGGGAACTGTCCATTCTCCATCGACAGCTATTTGTGCATTTTTGTTTCTTGGTTCAACTCTTAAGTGGCATCAAGTCGTCGGTATGGTGATCGTCATTGCAGTAGTGGCGTATATATCTATTGCTGTGAAGAAGCCAGAAGTCCAAGAACTTGATGAAAATCTTTTAGTTGGACCATAGGCTTGGCCTCTGTAACGCGGTCTTCAATAAAAGGGTTATGGATCGCAATGGTGGCGATTCCAGCTGCGCGTGAACTAATAACACCAGCAGGCGAATCTTCAATAACAAGTGTTTGGTCTGCTTCAACATCTAGTTTCGTGAGAAGTTGAAGGTAAGGGTAGGGATGAGGCTTTCTCTCGTCTGGCTTACTGAGTGCAGTGGAGAGAACCTCATCAAAATAGCCAAGCATGTCGAGATTACCAAAGTATGTATTAATAAGGTCGTACGTGGAGGCTGTGCAGATAGCCATTGCAATGCCTTGGCTCTCGGCCCATTCGAATAGCTCCGTTGCTCCTGGGCGCAGAGGCAAAGTCAACAATCGTCGGTGGGCTTCTTCGTTGATGAGGTTGGTCATTTCTAGAACTTGTTCACTGGAAAAATCGAGGTTGTAGGCATTAGAAGTATTGTGAACCGATTTATCAACGCCGCCACCAGTATTTTTCCATAAAAGGTCGTAGCTGACGTCAACGTTGTAATGTTCCTTGAAGAGATCAAAAAAGATATCTTTCCATACAGGTTCTGAATCAACGAGAGTGCCGTCAAAGTCGAAAATGATTGCTTGAAGATCTGCGGAATTTAATATTTGCGACTCATCCGACAATGAAACTTTTTGATTCACCGCCTAATTTTAGGGAGATTCGTGCTTCCTGATGGTATAGAAGGAATATCTATTTCTGTGAAGAAGCCAGAAGTTCAAGAACTTGATGAAAATCTGTTAGTTGGACCATAGGTTTGGCCTCTGTAACACGGTCTTCAATAAAAGGGTTATGGATTGCGATGGTGGTGATTCCGGCAGCTCGTGAACTAATAATACCCGGAACAGAATCTTCAAACACCAATGTCTGCTCTGGTTTCACGTCAAGTTTTGAGAGAAGTTGAAGATAGGGAAAAGGGTGGGGTTTTCTCTCATCAGGCTTACTAAGGGCCGTGGACAAAACTTCAGCAAAATAGCCAATCATCTCGAGCTCACCAAAGTACGTATTAATTTGATCGTATGTGGCAGCTGTGCATATTGCCATAGCAATACCTCGTGTCTCAGCCCATTCAAATAGTTCACGTGCTCCCGGACGAAGAGGTAAGGTCAATATCCGCCGGTCCGCTTCTTCATTGATGAGATCTGTCATCTCCAGAATACGTCGACTGGAAAAACCGAGGGCATAAGCATCTGAAATATTTTCGACCGTTGTGTCGACTACGTTACCAGTATTTTTCCACAGGAGGTCGTAGCTGACGTCAACGTTGCAATGTTCTTGGAAGATCTCAAAATAAATGTCGTTCCATAAAGGTTCTGAATCTACGAGAGTGCCGTCAAAGTCGAAGATGATCGCTTGAAGCTCTGCGGAATTTAATATTTGTGGCTCATCCGACGATGAAACTTCTTGATTCATCTATCCATTCTAATGATCGATAAGGACGGACCTCGATGAATAGGCATTATGTAAACGCGTTGAGCTGGGTATACCATTGCTTCGTTCATGAGGTCCGTCCTTATACATGTCCCTTTGGGAAGGACGGACCTCCCTCGTCCAGGTAACATAGAAGCATGGCAGAAAATAATATGACTTCCCCTCACGCGACTTCCGGCACCTCTGTTGCACTTGTGCAAGCTACCTATGCACGATACGAAAGTTCGCTGGAGAAGATGCGAACACGACTCGGACGAGAAACTCTTACGTATGCCGAAAAAGTATTGGCCGCACACTCTGACAACATAGATACAGTAGGGATCGAACGTACAGTTGATTATGCGGACTATCGACCTGATTTTGTTGCAATGCAAGATGCAACTGCACAGATGGCGCTTCTGCAATTCATGACAGCAGGTCTCAAGCAGGTTGCAGTACCAACAACGGTTCATTGCGATCACCTTATTCTTGCGCGACTTGGTGCGAAGGTGGATCTCGGAGTATCTATTGATACCAATAAGGAAGTTTTCGACTTTCTCCGTGATGTCTGTGCAAAATATGGAATTGGTTTTTGGAAACCGGGTGCAGGAATCATCCACCAAGTTGTATTAGAGCACTATGCATTTCCTGGCGCAATGATGATTGGTACAGATAGCCACACGCCCAATGCTGGCGGATTAGGAACAGTTGCAATTGGTGTTGGTGGGGCAGATGCCGTTGATGTCATGGCAGGGTGGTCATTTAATACCAAGGTCCCCAAAATTATTGGAGTGAAACTGGACGGAAAGCTTTCGGGCTGGGCAGCACCTAAAGACATCATTCTCAAACTTGCAGGCATCTTGACTGTCAAAGGTGGTACGGGATCGATTATTGAATTCTTTGGTGACGGTGCATCGAGTATTTCTGCAACCGGTAAAGCAACCATCTGTAATATGGGAGCCGAAATCGGTGCGACGTGTTCAATCTTTCCCTATGACGACAGCATGGATCGCTACTTGCGCGCTACATCACGAGCAGAAATAGCTGACCTCGCGGCTGCAAATGCTCGGTATCTCCAGGCCGATGACGATGTGCACGTTCACCCCGAACAATATTTTGATTCCGTAATTGAAATTGATCTGAGCGAACTCGAACCTCACTTGGTGGGTCCAGGCACTCCCGATCTTGATCGCCCGATCAGTGAAGTTGCCGCAGCGGTTGAGGCCGAGGGATATCCTGCTGAAATCTCGACAGCACTAGTAGGAAGTTGCACCAACTCGTCGTATGAAGACATTGGACGTGCAGCACACGTGGCCAGGCAAGCAAGTGCACACGGATTGAAAGTGAAAACTCCTTTAATGGTGACTCCCGGATCAGAGCAAGTCCGTGCAACCATTGAACGCGACGGGTTGCTCGCTGACTTGGAAGCAATTGGAGCCACGGTGTTGGCTAATGCCTGTGGCCCGTGTATTGGTCAGTGGCAGCGTGATGACCTTGCGCCGGGAACTGTTAATTCAATTGTGAGTTCGTATAACCGTAACTTCCCTAAGCGTAACGATGGTCGAGCAGAAACATTGAGCTTTATTGGTTCACCAGAAACGGTTGTGGGTCTGGCACTGTTTGGTCGTCTCGACAAAGATTTCACAAAAGAAGAGCTCGTCGG
>CALMUU010000228.1 GCA_937872965.1 uncultured Actinomycetes bacterium | reverse complement strand
TCGGGGGAAAAATGAGTACAGATATTTCAACAGCAGAACACCACAGCCCACCTTTGCCGCAAGCGTTCGCAGAATTAGTTGGTCTGATTCAAATGGTAAAACATGGAGGTGTTAAACCTCACGCACTTCGCCAATATCTCATCCCAGAAAAACCTGATGTCGTTATTCCAAAGGGCACCGAATACGTCGCAATATTGATACCCGGATTCTTAGGTCCAGGAACTTCAATGGAATGGCTCGCCAAGCGACTCTCTAGGGACAAAGTTTTTGCAATGACCTGGGGCGACCATGGAAACATTGGTCCCTTCCCCCACATCATCGACCCTCTGTTTGAACTCATACAAGAGGTTTCTGAAAGATCCGGTAAGAAAGTTGTTCTCGTTGGACACTCGCTCGGAGGGACCTATGCACTCCACGCAAACCATTTGCTTCCCCAATATGTGCAAGGAGCGATAACTCTCGGGTCTCCGATCCAAACAACAATTGAAGGTTTAGCCGAAGCAACAGTCTTGGGTCGAGCAGCCTCTTTATTAGCGAACGAGTATATTCAACAGCTCCTTCATGATGGAATAATTTCCAGTTGGGCACCAGAACATACAAAACCAGATCCTGAAGGCTATCGTCTCGCAATTGCCGCTTCATTGGATTCCATCGTTGACGCTTTCGCATGCTTGCTTCACGAATCGGAAAACACGCGAAATGTCATCGTCAAAAGTGATCATGTGGGATTGCCTTCGAATGAACTTGTGGCGCGGATGATCGATGCAGTGGTGCGCAGTGGAGATGTACATGTCGACTTTGGAGAAAAGGTTAATAATCGATTATTAACCATGGAAGATCTAGAGAGAGTCAATGGTCTCAGCTCAACCGTGAAAGTATTGAATCATATGACACGCGGTCATCGGCGCCGCATGAAGGCGCTGGAAACACTTTTGGAGGAAGTGGGAACTACAGGACTGAATCTCGTATCAAATATTCCTACATCAGCATTTGATGCGGTAGGAACAGTTTTGAGAGAAGCACAAAGTGCTGGCCTACATCTAGTGGGTTTACCTCAAGAGGTACTTGAAGCACTCACAAGGCTGACATTAGACCCGCAGCAAGCCGCCGAAAACGCTCGCCGAGGTGGAGATGTTCATGTGCGGCAACCTTTGTGTGTCGTGACAGCTGGGGATGCTCAAAGTGGACATTTCCCTCACGATACCGGCCCTGGCCCCCGACCATCTGGTGGCAGGCACGGCCTTGGAATTGCAAGCTAAGTCAAAGGCCCAGAAGTTCTTTCGCCGCCTGAATATCGGCACGCTTTTGTTCTGCATCGATGTCATCAAAAGAGAATGCTGAAATGGCAGTGTCAAGAACTTTGAGCGAACCCGGGGTATCAAGATCGTTTCGTAAAAGTTCTAAGACTTCTTGATAAACAACACCTGGGGCAGCATCTCCTTCAAATGTCGCCATGACTTTTGTCCATCGCGCACATCGTTCCTGTGCCAAACCAGCATCGGTATCATGATGTTCGTATCCTTCACGGTAATGGTGAGCCAAGATCATCATGCGTGTACAACGCGCGCCTATTTCTTGGATGATCTCGTCGGCGTAAACCAAGTTGCCTAACGACTTACTCATTTTGGTTCCCTCATACGCAACAGGAGCGACATGCATGAAGTGGCGCACAAAAGGTTCATGCGAAAGCGATTCGCTCTGCGCAACTTCGCATGCATGATGAGGAAAGATGAGGTCGTCTCCCCCGCCATGAATATCAATCGTGTTACCTAAAAGCTTCATCGCCATGACGGAACACTCGATATGCCATCCAGGTCGTCCGACTCCAAAGGGTGCATCAAAAGATGGCTCATCATCAGCTGAGGGTTTCCACAAAACAAAGTCCAAACGACTCTTCATGCGCGAGTCATCCGGATTCGCTCCGCGCTGAGCGCCAAGTTCTTCGATGGATTGTTCTCCCATTTTTTTGATGGCTTCGAATTCGGGAAACGATGCGCGTGAAGATGTATCGAAATATGTCCAGCCATCGACCGTATATGCATGACCGTTTTCGAGGAGCTTGGTAATCGCAGCAATCATGTCATCCACATATTCGCTGGAATAGGGTTCATGGGTCGGCGGCAAACAATTCAACAAATCAAGATCTTTATCGAGTTGTTCGATATTTCGCGCTACTAATGTCTCCAGCGGTTCTTCGCTGTCGCGTACGCGTTCAAAAAGAGGATCGTCTAAGTCTGTAATGTTGCGCACAAGGCTGACGTTCACGCCTTGCGAAATGAGTAACCGTCGGACAATATCGAAATAAATAAAGGTTGCGATGTGGCCTAGGTGGCTCGAGTCATAGGGAGTCACACCGCAGGTGTAAATCGAAGCGCGATCGGTGAAGATCACATCGTGGAAAGCTTCGTCGGTGGAGTCATAAAGATGGAGAGTAGGCATCGATTCAGTCTACGTGGGGGTCTGCCTAGTCCTTAACACGTCATTCAGAGCTCAGCGAAGGATCTCCACACTGCTTACAAGATCAAGCATTCCCTCTCGACGGCCAGGTTACCGTTGAGTATTGTTTTAGAGGGTCGTGGCGAGAGGAGCAGTAATGGTTGCCATTACAGAATTTCACAGTGATTACGAATTTTCTGATTCCGAGACGGGAATCAACAACGAGGTCGATCTAGCGTTTCTTGAAGCAATCGACCAAGCGGGTAATTTGTTCGCAATTAATGAAAATTTCTTCAACTCTTTGAATCACCTTGCTCCCCAACCTGCCTTCGTGCCTTCGCTCCATTCTTCTGTTTTCGAAGAGCCCTTGGAACACGCCGTGTGGACATCACCGTGGCCCACATCCCAACGCCACTTTCCTTCGTAACTCGTCATTCCGAGCGCCTCGCTGTCATTCCGAGCCTGCGAAGAATCCCCGCGGAGCGGCAAGACAAGAAGTGTTCCTTGCAGATACAAAACGCATGACACGATACAACTGAACGCACTTCTGACACTCAGCTGCTCCATGAGGAGGGCCGCACCTCGCTCCGCGAGGAACAACCCTAAAGTCAATATCACTATGAGCGAATAGCAACTGCTGCCACGCATCACGCTCAGTGTTTCTTGTCGTACCTCGGGCGTACTATATCTTCATGATAACGATTGAAGAGGCGTGGTCC